>NZ_JAVKCQ010000135.1:0-4606 GCF_040222615.1 Haliea sp. | reverse complement strand
GATGTAGTGTATCCAACTTCCCGGGGCAACACTATGCCTGTCGCCGGTTAAAGCCGCTCAGCTCTGCCGGGGTTGCAGGGTAATGGCCAGCGGCTCGGTGGAGAGGGACGGCCGCAGCGGGCCCGCACGCCCGAGCCAGCTCGCCTTGTCCTCGCCGGGGGTGCCATCGGGCGAGACCTGCACCACCACCACCACCTCGCCGGCCTCGGACAGTTTCTGCCCCGCCATGGAGTTGCTGTCATCCAGGCGCAGGGTCGCGGGAAGCTGACCGGCCTGCAGCCGCTGCACCGCGATGGGCATGCGACTGTCGCTGGACGCGGAGCGCGCAAGCACAAAAACGGTGTCGGCAGGATCGAGGACAGCACCTTCAGGTGCTGTCACCAGCAGGCTGAGGCCGACGCCAGCGACGACCGCTGGCTCACCGGCGGCGGGAGCCGGCTCACCGAGCCGTTCCCGGGCCTCGGCAATCACCCCGGCAATCATCTGCGCCCCCTCGCTGCCATCGGTTTCCATTGCCAGCAGCCGCTCCCAGTACTGGATGGCAGCGCGGAACTGGTCGCGCTCGAAAGCCGCCATGCCCAGCAGACCCAGCGCTGTGCGCTGGTGCGGGTTGATGGCCAGGGCCTGCTCGGCGCGGGCCTGGGATTCCGGGTCAAGAGTCCTGTCCGAGGCCAGGTAACGGGACTGGGCAGCATAGGCCAGGGCCTGGGCGTCATCGGGTGCCCCCACTGCCAGCCTGTTGTAGGTTTCTGCGGCCATCACAAAATCGCCCTGGCCCATGTAAAAGCGCCCCAGCAGGGCCAGATAATGCAGGTTGTCCGGCCGCTGGCCGGAGCGTTTCTCGATCGCCGCCATCAACGCCAGCATGTCTTCCTCGCCAGCATTTTCATCCAGCCCCGCCAGCTGCCCGCCAATCCTGACATCCGCGACCGAACCCAGCTGGTAATAGAGGGTACCGGCCATCACGGCCACCAGCGGCAACAACACCCAGACCGGAAAAGGCGCCCGCGGATTGGACACAGCAGTTTCCGCCGGCTGCTGCTGGTCTTCCAGCAACCGCAGCTGGGCATCGGTTTCGAGGCCGGTGTCGCCCTCCTCCGCCAACTCGCGCCGCCGCAGGCGATACCACTCGAGATTGGCCTGGGCACCGTCGTCGAGGGGCCGGCGCATGGCCCAGCCGGGGAACAGGTAAAACAATCCACTGAGCAGGACGAGGCCGGCACAGGCGAGCAGGAACAGGGTCAAGCGTCTTTCTCCGCTGATTGCAACAGGGCTGCGAGTCGGGCCTGCTCGTCACTGTCGAGGGTGGCTGGAGACTGCTTGCGCCCCCGCAACAACAGCAGCAAACCCGCGGCTCCGGCGAGCAGCAACAATACCGGCGCCAGCCACAGGACTGCCGTGGCAGCGTTGAATGCCGGCCGATAGCGAACGAATTCACCGTAGCGCGCCACCATGAACTCGAGAATTTCCTGGTCGCTGGCGCCGGCTTCCAGCTGCTGATGCAGCAGGCGTCTCAGGTCCTGGGAAATCGGTGCATTGGAATCGGCGATGTTCTGGTTCTGGCACTTCGGGCAGCGCAACTCCTGGCTTAGCTCCCGGTAGCGCTGCTCCAGCGCCGGCTCACTGAACTCGTAGGTCTCGATAACCGCCGCTGCGGGCAGGGCCAGCAGCAGCACCCACAATGCCAGGGCGGTCTTGCACAGCATGGTCATGGTGTGGTCTCCAGGGCGAGGACTTCCCGCCAGAGGGGCTCCAGGGTGTCGCGCCAGACTCTCTCGTCTATGACCCCGACATGACGGTAGCGAATCACACCGGCGGCATCCACAAGGTAGGTCTCCGGGGCGCCGTAGACGCCGAGGTCCACGCCGAGGGTGCCCTCCCGATCGACGATATTGGCACGATAGGGATTGCCGAGATCGCGCAGCCAGCGTTGGGCTGCAGCGTCCTCGTCCTTGTAGTTGATTCCGTAGATGGGAACACCGCTGTCTGCCAGCTGCTGCAGGTAGGGGTGCTCGACCCGGCAGGAAATGCACCAGGTGGCCCAGACGTTGAACAGCGCGGGCTCCCCGATCACATCGTCGCGGGTCAGGGGCCGGTCATCGGCGAGTTCGGTAAGCTGAAAGTCCGGTAACGGCCGATCAATCAGCGCCGAGGGCAGGGCCGTGGGGTCCAGGGACAGGCCCCGAAACAGGAATGCCGCCAACACTGCGAACAGGATCAGCGGTACAAACAGTTTAAGCCTGGGCGCCACTGACTCCTCCCTGGCGCAGGGCATCACGCGCGGCACTGCGCTGGCGCCGATAGCGCTTGTCGGCGACGGTCACGAAGGCGCCCAGCGCCATCAGCACCGAGCCTGCCCACATCCAGCGGACAAAGGGCTTGTAATGCAGGCGGATAGCCCACGCCCCGTCACTGCCCACCGGCTCACCCATGGCAATGAACAGGTCGCGGAACAGCCCGTCGTCAATCGCGGCCTCGGTCATGACATCCCCACTGGCCAGGTAGCGCCGCTTCTGCGGCGCCAGACGCACGACCTCGCGGCCGTCACGGTAGACAATAAAGCGCGCTTCATCGGCAACATAGTTGGGGCCGCGAACACCGCGCACATCGAGAAAGCGAAACTCGTAGCCGGCGAGCGTATCGCTGGTACCGGGGGTCATCTTGAGATCGTGCTCGATGTTGAACTGGCTGGTCACCACCACCCCGATCACGGTGACCGCAAAGCCCACGTGAGCCACGAACATGCCCCAGTAGCTGGGGGCGAGGCGGCGGAGGCCGGCGGCGACGGAGCTGGCGTTGCGCACCCGGTTGGCCAGATCCCGCAGCATGCCGAAAACCACCCAGCCCGCCAGCAGAATGGCCAGCGCCACCCACAGGTTATAGTCGCCATCGTGCAACAGCGGCAGGGTCAGGGCGCACAGGGCGGTGGCAATGGCTGGAAGCAGCAGCTCCGCCCGCCAGCGGCTGGCGCTGTCCTGCTTCCAGCGGGACAGGGGGCCGATCCCCATGAACGGCATCAGCAGCGCCATCAGCGGTACGAACACCGCGTTGAAGTAGGGTGGCCCCACGGAGTACTTGCCCTGCCCCAGCGCATCCATGAGCAGTGGGAACAGGGTGCCGAACAGCACCGTCAGGGTCGCCACCAGGAACACCACGTTGTTGACCAGCAGCAGGGATTCCCGGGACAGCCAGGCAAAGCCCACCCGGCTGCTGACCGCGGGAGCCCGCAGGGCGTAAAGAATGAGGGAACCTCCCACCACGATACCCAGGAACACCAGGATGAACAGGCCGCGGGCGGGATCGGTGGCGAAGGCGTGCACCGAGGTCAGCACCCCAGAGCGCACCAGGAAGGTCCCCAGCAGACTGAGCGAGAAGGCAAAAATAGCCAGCAGGACGGTCCAGCTCTTGAACAGGCCGCGCTTTTCCGTCGCCGCCAGGGAGTGAATCAGCGCGGTACCCGCCAGCCAGGGCATGAAGGAGGCATTCTCCACCGGGTCCCAGAACCACCAGCCGCCCCAGCCAAGTTCATAGTAGGCCCACCAGCTGCCCAGCATGATCCCGAGGGTCAGGAAAGCCCAGGCGACATTGGTCCAGGGCCGCGACCAGCGCGCCCAGGCGGCATCCAGGCGGCCACCGAGCAGGGCCGCGATGGCAAAGGCGAACGCTACCGAAAACCCGACATAGCCCATGTACAGCAGTGGCGGGTGGATGATCAGGCCAAAATCCTGCAGCAGCGGATTCAGGTCCTGTCCGTCCATGGGAGTGCCAGGCAAGAGACGCGCAAACGGGTTGGAGGTGAAGAGGGAGAAGGCCATGAAGCCCACCCCGACAAAGCCCATCACCGCCAGCACCCGCGCCAGCATCACCAGCGGCAACTGGGGGCTGAATACGGCGACGGCGCAGGTCCACAGGGCGAGTACGAGAATCCATA
Source organism: Haliea sp. (assembly GCF_040222615.1). Classification (GTDB taxonomy): domain Bacteria; phylum Pseudomonadota; class Gammaproteobacteria; order Pseudomonadales; family Halieaceae; genus Haliea. Next base: position 675 of record NZ_JAVKCQ010000135.1, on the reverse strand, counting down.
GCAACAGTGAGCCCTCGTGATTGCCCCACACGGCGGAGAACTTGTAGTACCAGGGCAGCAGGCTGTTGCTGTTGTTCGCGACCACCTCCACCGAGAAATCGTCCTGCATGAAGGCCCAGGTCAGGCAGGCGAAACTGATCGCGGAGAACACCAGGATACCGATGGCCAGGTTCGGAGCCAGGGCCATGGCGGTGGCGTTGCCACGCCAGGCGCCCCACAGGGGCACGGTGCACAGCAGGATCGAGAGGCAGAGGGCGAGAATCAGGGCGAAGTGGCCGAACTCGGGGATCATTGCGCATACTCCTGCTTGGCGGCCTGCCCGGCCATTCTCGCTTTCGATGCTTCCAGCGCATCAGCCACCTCCGGCGGCATGTAGTTCTCGTCGTGCTTGGCCAGGACTTCCGATGCCTGCAGGACCCCGTTTGCGTCCAGCTTGCCCGATGCCACTGCGCCCTGGCCCTCGTCGAAGAGATCCGGGAGGATGCCGGTATACACCACTGGTACCACGGCCTCGAAATCCGTGACCTCGAAACGCACTTCGAGGCTGTCGCTGCTGCGCTGGATACTGCCGTCCACCACCATGCCGCCCACACGGATATTCTGGCCTACGGGTGCCAGGCCCGCGGCGACCTCCACCGGGGGATAGAACAGGTTGATATTGCCGCGCAGGGCATA
>NZ_JAVKCQ010000134.1:0-10483 GCF_040222615.1 Haliea sp. | reverse complement strand
GTGCGCTGCGCGCAGCCCAGCGCCTGGACCCTGTACGTACGCCTGGATGTCAGTACGCGTGCCACCCTCCCGGTCCTCACCGACAACCTGCCCCGCGGCACTGTTATCACCGAGCGCGATCTGAGCATGGTGGAGCGCACCATCACCAGCGCCACCGATGCGGTGATTCTGGACCCACGCCAGGCCATCGGCATGGAATTGATTCGCCCGGCCACCGCGGGTTCCACCCTGCGGCACAGCCAGCTGCGGCCGCCCCGGCTCATTTCCCGCGGCCAGACCGTGACCCTGATCGCTGGCAGTGACGGCCTGCAGGTCACCATGCAGGGCCGCGCCATGGCCAACGCCGCTGCGGGCGACCGCCTGCTGGTTACCAATCTGGCTTCCGGGCGCCGCATCGAGGGTATTGTCAACGCCGACGGCAGTGTGCACATCCCGTGAACACGGCAAGACTGCGCTTGTGCTAAACTTTTCCGTCCGGCTGCCGCTAACCTGTTCGAGGCACCCACAGGTGCCAGCCACTCACTGACTGTGTGAACCGAAATGGACCCAATCGACAACAATGCCAACATCAAACCGTCGCGCACCGGCGGGGATGCACGCACAAGCACTGTGGACCAGACCGGTCGCAGCAGTCAGGCCAATGCTGGCAAGGCGGTTATCGAGGCAGACGCGGTCACCATCACCCGCATGGCGGAGGACATGCTGCAACTGGAAACCCAGCTGGCCAGCGTACCCGATGCCAACATGGAGCGCGTGGAACAGCTGCGTGCGGCCATTAGCGACGGCAGCTATCAGGTCGACCTGGAGCGCATTGTGAGCAACCTGCTGCAGGCCGAGCAGGATCTGTCCTGAACGTGACCGCAGGTGAACAACTGGCGATGGCACTGCGCGCCGAAATCACCGCCCTGGACTCTGTACTCTCCCACCTCGACGCTGAACAGCAGGCCCTGCGCGCCGGCGATGCCGAACGCATCGAGGCCAGCACCCGGGCCAAAGACGCTGCCTTGAAGCAGCTTGCCAGCCTGCAACAACAGCGACCACTCCCGCCCGACGCGGCAACCCTGTCCGCCCACATCAATGCGCTCGACAACGCCGATGAAAATCGCCGCCTGCAAGCCCGCCTGATCGCCCTCGGAGAGCGCTGCGCGGAACTCAACGCCAGCAATGGTACGCTCATTGGGCGCCTCACCGAGCACACCCGCAGCGCTCTGCGCGTGCTGCGCCAGCAGGACGGCAACCCGCGCCTCTATTCAGGCACCGGCACGGCCGACAGTGCCAGCGACAGCCAGAGCCTCGGCAAGGCCTGAACCAGCACCGCTGAAAGCGTCAATTTATTGGCTTCCTTGCCGGCATCGCTTTGCCGGTTCATCCGACAGCAGCGGCCAGTCGGTCATAGTCTTCTGAACAATGCCGCCTTATTTCGCTTAAAAGCATCCAAAAGCTTTCATTTTCGATTAAATTTCCACCATCACTGATTGGCACGGTGTTTGCTAATACCTGTTCGACGGACCTTTATTCGAGCACAGACGCCATGACCGAAAGATCGCCCTTCACCCTTGTCAGCGACCGCGCCGCCAATCTTGCGCCGGATCTCACCGCTGCCGCCACCTCACCGCTGGGTGAGCGCGATGCTGCCGACCAACTGCTCGAGCTGTTTGATCTGTTACTCGGTGAATCTGATCAGGATACGGTACTGCAGCGCTTCCACCGCTGGGCAAATCGTTGCGGGCTGGCGGACAGCCTCGGCTTTACTGCCCCTGGCGACGAACAGGAAGTTGTGCTCGGCGAAATGCGGCACCACCGGGCGCTCTATCAACTGAATATTGACGGCAGCATGCTGGGCGCGGTGACCCTGTCTCGTCGCCAGCGCTACAGCGAACCCGAGTTGACGCTGCTGGAGCGTGCACTGGGTGGTCTGGCCCGCGCCGCGCGGCTCGCCCAGCAAATGACCCTTGCGCATAGCACGGCCATGCATGACGGGCTGACCGGCCTGCTCAACCGGCGCGCGATGGACGAGCGACTGAGCCAGGAACTCCTGTTGGCGAAACGCCACGACAGCGCCCTGTCACTCATGATCATCGATATAGACCACTTCAAGGATATCAACGACCAGCTGGGCCACCTGGCGGGCGACGAAGTGCTGCGCCGGTTGGCCGAGGCTTTCCGTTCCTGCCTGCGGGAGTCGGACCTGCTGTTCCGCCTCGGCGGCGACGAATTCGCCATCCTTCTGCCCCGCACAGGCCTCAGCGGCGCGGCTGATGTTGCACGCAAGATCCGCGAAACGGTGGAGCAGGTAACCGTGGAACTGTCCGCGAGAGCCGATGGCGTACTGCCCCGGGTGAGCATCGGCGTGACCGATCTCCTTCCCGGCGACGATGACAAAATGCTGCTGCAGCGTGCCGATACGCACCTGTACCACGCCAAGGCACAGGGCCGAGGGCGCGTATGCATCAGCGTCTGACACGGCGCCGCAACCGCAAGACCGTCACTTCCGCCGGCAATCTCTGGTTGCGCAGCGATTTACGCGCACCCGTCCTGCCTCCCAGGCAGCGACATCCCGCGCCCGGCACCCATTCCCGTCCCGCCGTACGCGGCTGGATGACGTGGACGCTGTTTGGCGCTTTACTGGTGACTACTGCCGCGGCGGGCCACGGTTTCCTGGCAACGGAACCCACGGTCGCTGCGACTGCCATGGCCGCAAGCACCGCGATCCCGGTCAGCGCACCGTCACCAGCTAGCGCGCTGCGCCAACCAGAGACGAACCCCGCTAACACGCTGCCCGCATTGTATGCCCTGGAAGATACCCAGCAGCAGTTGATCATGCAGGTAGAAGAAATTCAGGCGTCGAACCGGGCGCTGCTCAGCCGCCTTGAACGGTTACAGGCTGCATTGGCGCCGGAAGACACCACCGCAACCGCGCGCTAGTCGCCGCGGCCAACCCACAGACGCCCAAGCGCGTAACGCTCTTCCAGCTTCACTGCCAGCGCACGCGCCTGTTGCTGCGACTCCAGCCCTACAACCCGCACTCGAAACAGATCCTTGCCAGACACTGTGGCCGGCTGGATGACGACACTACCCCGGTCGACCTCGAGCCGTGCCGCCCAACGCTCGGCGACACCGCGATGCACGTAGGAACCAAAGTTCACGAACCACTCGCCCTGCGCCGGTACTCCAGCAGCGGCGGTGTCGGCGACCAGTGCGCCCGCGACCCCGGGCTCGCGATCTGCCTCCTGCTGCACAGCCGGCTTGGCTGCCGACCGCTCTGCCTGCTCTGCCTGTTCTGCCTGTTCTGCCTGTTTCTGCAGCAGATCTTCGATCTGGGCTATCATCGCCGCCAGTTCGCGATTCTCCTCCTGCAGTACAGCCAGTTCCCCGGCCAGTCTGGCGTTGCCTGCGGCAATGTCATCGGCCATCCGCCGCTGTTGCTGCAGCTCGTCGCGCCTGACAGCGCTTGCCTGCTGCACCTTCAGCGCGCTGAACTCCGTGACCAGCCCACGGTACTGAAACCAGGATAGAAAGTAACCTGCCGCCAACAACAGCAGCGCCACCGCCAGTACATACCAGGGCCAGCGACGCCTGCGAAGCGGCTGGGCCGGAGCGGTCGCAGCAGTCGCCGGCGCGACAGGGATGTACGGCTCTGGCTCTGGCTCTGGCTCTGGCTCAGGCTCTGGCTCTGGCTCTGGCTCTGGCTCTGGTTCCGGTTCCGGTTCCGGTTCCGGTTCGGGTTCCGGTTCGGGCTGTTCCGGCATCCACGCGTCCGGATCATAGCCCCGTTCGGCCACCTCCCTCGCGGACACAGGCACGCGCGCCAGGTCCTGGTCGCGGTCGACCCAGGACACCGGCGATGAATCGTCATCGCGATCAACGCCGCCTACGTACCTGCCTGTCACCTGCGGCCCTCGTTAGTCATACCCAATACCCAGCCGGTATCTTTGACAGCAAACACTATCCCGGGCGCGGGCGCAATGCTCCGACCGGGGTAGTGCTCCGGCGGGGCAGGGAAGCACAGTGCCGGCAGCGAACAGGGTTTCCGCAGGCGCAAAAAAACCCGCCGCGGTGCTGCCGCGGCGGGTTTTCCGGCAAACCACGCCGGCTCAGAAGAACTTGCGCAGGGTGACGCCGAAGGTCCGTGGCTGGTTGTTGCGATAGGCCAGACGGGCGCGACCACCACGCTCGCGGTCAAAAGACAGCTGCGCGTTTTCATCCGTCACATTGTTGACGTAAAACACGGTCTCGAAGGTATCCCAGATGATACCCGCGCTGAGGTTCACCTGCTCGTAGGCGTCCAGCTCCAGATCCACCGCCGTCACTTCTGCGCCGGTAGCGCCGCCGAAGGGCAGGCCGGAGACAAAGTTACCTGCCCCCGCCACCTGGTCACTGGGCTGGGTAAAACGGTCACCCACATGCTGGACCATGGCGGAGACATACATCTCGTTGGAGCCGAAGGCGTTCACGGGGAAGGTATAGGTAGCGGAGGCTGCCATCTGGAACTCGGGCACCGAAGCCAGCCGGTTGCCATCTTCCACGCCGCCCAGCACGTTGCCGTTGCTGTCGGTCACGGTGGAATCAAACTCCGCCTCCAGCAAGCTGCCGGAGAAGGTCAGCATCAGCAGTTCCATTGGATAGGCCACCAACTCCCACTCCACACCGAGGGTATGAGCTTCGGGGACGTTGAAACTGATCCGGGAGGAACAGGAGCCCGCATCCAGGGTGACCTGCAGGTCTTCAATGTCGGTGTAGAACATCGCCGCATTGAAGCGCACCTTGTCGAACTCGCTCTTGAAACCCAGTTCGTAGTTCCACAGGGACTCGTCGTCGTAGGCCTGGAAGGCACCGAAAGTCTGCAGGTCGCCCGCATCGCACAGGGGCACGTTGAGCGGATCGTTTACCCCGCCGAGACGGAAGCCCTGGGAGGCCTGGGCGTTGACTGCAATCTCGTCACTGACGTCGTAGCTGACCAGCAGGCGCGGGTTGAAGCCGTCCGAGGAAGTGGAGTCCACCTGGTCATCACCGTTGGAGAACAAGCCTCCGGTGGTGAAACGGCGCTCTTCCTCGAAGTCATAGTAGCGGCCGCCCAGGGTCACGTTCAGGCGCTCGGTGACGTCATAGCTCAGCTCGCCAAACAACGCAGTCTGCTCGATATCGTAGGGCAGGTCCGAGTTGTAGGGGGAATCGGGGCCGTAGCCATTGCTGACCGCGGCAGCAGTACCCGCGCCCAGCACCGCATCGGTCGCGGCATCGTAGCCCGGTGTCGGCAGGCGCTGGGCGTAGGTGCGCTCTACATCCGAGTAAAACGCACCAACCACCCAGTTCAGGGGGCCATCGGCATTCGACGCCAGCCGCAGCTCATGGGTGGTCTGCTGGAGGTCAGTCGTATCCTGGAGATTGGAGGGCAGCAATACCGCCGCCTCCGGAAACCCGAGGTCCACCGATACCGAACCGGTGAGCGCGCTGGCATCGCGACTGGCGAGAATCTCGCGGTCCACATAGCTGCCGGCGTAGGTCACGTCGACACCGTCCAGGCTCCAGTTGACCACCAGGTCGGCTATCATGGTCTCGTCTTCGAAGGCCTCATCCAGACGCAGGAACTGCTGACGCTCCCCCAACTGTACCGCCGGGCGGGTAGTGGTGAACGGGTTGGCGAACAGGTTGTAGACTTCCTCGCGGTTGAAACCGTCGGTCTCGATGTTCTGGAACACGACTCGCGGGGTTATGGTCAGGTAATCGGTCGGCTGCAGTGCCAGGGTGATGCGACCGCCGTAGCGCTCGCCGCTGTTGACGTCCTCACTGACACCGCCACCTTCGCGCAGGGCGTCAATCCAGCCGCCGTACTCGGTGCCGTAACCAACCACGCGCAGTGCCGCCTTGTCGTTCAGGGGAATGTTCACCATGCCCTTGACGTGGCCGCCCATGTCACCGTCTTCCACCGTATTGAGGTTGCCCTCTACCGAGGCGCTGAGCTCTTCGAAATCGGGCTGGTTGGTGATGAAGCGGATGGTACCGCCCACGGAACCGGAGCCGAACAGGGTGCCCTGGGGCCCGCGCAGGGTCTCCACACGATTCAGGTCATAGAGGTCGAGGTCCGGGGTGAACAGGGACAGGGAGATGACTGTTTCATCCAGATATACGCCCACCTGCTCCTTGACACCGGGCTGGTCGCGCACCACCTGGCCGGCGGATACACCGCGGATGGAAACCTGGCTCTGGCCCGGACCCAGGTTCTGGATCGCGAGGCCGGCGACGTTGCGCGACAGCTCTTCCAGATTAGTGGCCCCGGTGCGGCGGATATCCGCCTCGGACTGGGCGTTGATGGAGAACGGCAGGTCCTGGGCGGACGCTTCACGCTTGGTAGCCGTCACCAGGACTTCTTCGAGCTGGGCATGGGACACCGAGGGCACCAGGGCGACCACTGCGGCGGCGAGAATGGTTTTTTTGAATTGAGTCATTGCGGGCTCCCTCTAGGGCTGTTGTTGTAATAGCCGCAGTCTACGCCCTCACTGAGAAAGTTAAAGTTCCCCCCACTGTTACTTTTTCATAGAAATTCTCTGTAACAACGGCCCTATTCCGGTGGCCGCGAACGACCGATGAGAGCCGGTATCGACAGGTTCTTCTCGCCCTGGCGCGCCAGATCCCGGGCCAGCGCCTGCAGCGGCGGTCCGGGCTGGGGGGTCACACCTTCCGGGCGCAGCGGTTCACCGCACTCGCTGCAGGCCAGTACTGGCTGGGTCAGTTTGCCGCAGCCCCGGTGCACATACTCCAGCGGCACGCCCGTATCGTCGGCCATCCAGTCGTCGCCCCAGCGCGCCAGGCTCATCAGCACCGGGTACAGCCCCAGCCCCTTGCGGGTCAGGCGATACTCGTGGCGCAGCGGGCGCTCGCAGTACGGCACCTTCACCAGAACACCCTGCTCCACCAGCTTGCCGAGACGCTCGGAGAGCCGGTGTCGGGTGATGCCCAGGTTGTGCTGGAACTGCTCAAACCGGCGGGTTCCGAGAAAGGCATCCCGCAGGATCAACAGCGTCCAGCGCTCTCCCACCACCGACAGCGCCCGCGCGACCGAGCACAGCTGCTGATCAATATCTGTCCACCGCATCTTGCTTTCCCCCTGCAGCTCCTGCAGTTATCATCTGCTTGCTCCGGCGGTCAGGATAAACGACCGCCACTCCTACGCCAACGAGGACACCCATGACCCACGGCATAGGCGGCTCCGATGCCGCTACCGAACTCGCCCGACTGCAGGACATGACTGCCGGTGCCACCCCCATCGCGGACGCCGAATTTGCCGCCCGCCTGACCCGGGCCCAGGCGCTGATGCGGGCCAACGGGCTGGACGCGATCTACCTGAACGCCGGCACCAATCTCTACTACTTCACCGGCACCCGCTGGTCCGCCAGCGAGCGCCTGGTGGGGGCGCTGGTACCCGCCAGCGGTGACCCGATCTATGTTGCCCCCGCGTTCGAGCTGGGCACCCTGCAGGGGTTTCTGCGGGTCCCCGGCGAGGTACATTGCTGGGAGGAGCACGAGAGCCCCTACCAGCTCTGCGCCAGGCTGCTGGCAGACACCGGCGTCCGGGAGGTCGGCGTAGACGAGTCCGCGCCCTTCTTCCTGGCCGACGGCCTGCAGCAGGCCGCCCCGAACTGCCGGTTCCGCAGCGCCACTCCGGTCACCGCCGGCTGCCGCATGCACAAGTCCCCTGCGGAACTGGCCCTGATGCAGCGCGCCAAGGACATGACCCTTGAGGTCCACCGGGCAACCGCACGCATCCTCCGCCCGGGTATCAGTACCGGCGAGGTGAGCGCATTCATCGACGCGGCGCACCGCAAGGTTGGCGCCCCGGCGGGCTCCTACTTCTGCATCGTGCTGTTCGGCGCCGACAGCGCCTTTCCCCACGGAGTAGCCCGGCCCAAGACCCTGGATGAGGGCGACATGGTACTGATCGACACCGGCTGCCAGCTCCACAGCTATATCTCGGACATTACCCGCAGTTATGTCTTTGGCGAGCCGACGCCGCAGCAGCGGGAAATCTGGAACCTGGAACAGGCGGCCCAGCAGGCGGCCTTTGCCGCGGCGCAGATCGGCGCGCCCTGCGGCAGCGTCGACGATGCCGCCCGCGCAGTGCTGGCGGCGGCGGGTCTCAGTCCCGACTATGACCTGCCCGGACTACCCCACCGCACCGGCCACGGCATCGGCCTGGACATCCACGAATGGCCCTACCTGGTGCGCGGCAACAGCACACCGCTGGCCGCGGGCATGTGCTTCAGCAATGAGCCCATGATCTGTGTGCCGGGCGCCTTCGGCGTACGCCACGAAGATCACTTCTACATGACCGCGGCAGGGCCGCGCTGGTTTACCCAGCCGGCGCACTCGGTGGACGCCCCCTTCGGCGCGGACTGAGCCGGAACAAAAAAGGGCGGCCGAAGCCGCCCTGCTCGCCAGTGTCCGCCGTCCCTAGCCGAACTGGTTCATGGTGTTGTCCTTGCCACCGGCCTTGAGCGCGCCTTCACCGGCAAAGTACTCCTTGTGGTCGTCGCCCATGTTGGAACCCGCCATGTCCTGGTGCTTGACGCAGGCGATACCCTGGCGGATCTCCTTGCGCTGCACGCCCTGAACGTAGGCCAGCATCCCTTCCTCGCCGAAGTAACCCTTGGCCAGATTGTCCGTGGACAGCGCCGCGGTATGGTAGGTCGGCAGGGTGATCAGGTGGTGGAAGATCCCCGCATCGCGGGCGGCGTCCGCCTGGAAGGTCTGGATGCGACGGTCCGCTTCCAGCGCCAGCTCGGTGCCGTCGAAGTCGACGCTCATCAGCTTCTCGCGGTCGTAGGCGGACAGGTCCCGGCCCTCCGCGCTCCAGGCGTCGAACACCTGCTGGCGGAAGTTCAGGGTCCAGTTGAAGGACGGCGAGTTGTTGTAGACCAGCTTGGCGTTGGGAACCACCTTGCGGATCTCGTTGACCATGGCACCGATCTGGCCGACATGGGGCTTCTCGGTTTCGATCCACAGCAGGTCGGCGCCGTGCTGCAGGCTGGTGATGGAGTCCAGCACGCAGCGAGCCTCCCCGGTGCCTTCCTTGAAGCGGTAGAGACCGTTCGCCAGGCGCACCGGGCGCACCAGCTTGCCGTCCTGCTTGATCACCACATCGCCCTCGCGAACGTCGCTGGCGCTTTCCACGACTTCCGTCTCGAGGAACGCGTTGTACATGTGCGCGAGGTCGCCCGCGTCGCGGGATACCGGGATCTTCTGGGTCAGGCCGGCGCCGAGGGAGTCGGTGCGGGCAACGATCACACCGTCGTCCACCCCCAGCTCGAGGAAGGCGTAGCGAATGGCGTTGATCTTGGCCAGAAAGTCTTCGTGGGGGACGGTGACCTTGCCGTCCTGATGGCCACACTGCTTGGCATCGGAGACCTGGTTTTCAACCTGGATGGCGCAGGCACCGGCCTCGATCATCTTTTTCGCCAGCAGATAGGTGGCTTCCTCGTTGCCGAAGCCGGCGTCAATGTCGGCAATGATCGGCACCACGTGGGTCTCGTAGTTGTCGATGGCGTTGAGCAGGGCCTTTTCCTTGACCTGGTCGCCGGCGGCGCGGGCGGCGTCGAGATCGTGGAACAGGTGTCCCAGCTCGCGGGCATCCGCCTGGCGCAGGAAAGTGTACAGCTCCTCGATCAGCTGGGGCACAGTGGTTTTCTCGTGCATGGACTGGTCCGGCAGCGGTCCGAATTCGCTGCGCAGGGCGGCGATCATCCAACCCGAGAGGTACAGGTAACGCTTGCTGGTGGTGCCGTGGTGCTTCTTGATAGCGATCAGCTTCTGCTGGCCGATAAAGCCGTGCCAGCAGCCCAGGGACTGGGTGTAGCTGGAGGAGTCGGCATCGTACTCGGCCATGTCCTTGCGCATGATGCCGGCGGTGTAGCGGGCGATGTCGAGCCCGGTGCGGAAGCGATTCTGGCGCTTCATGCGGGCCGCGTACTCGGGGTTGATATTGTTCCAGGTACCGTTTTGCGCTGAGCGCAGGGCGGCGAAGGATTCAACGTCTTGCAGGTAGTTTGACATGGGGGAGGCCTCGGCTGGTTCAGGACAGGATGGCGCCCAGTTTAGAGAGCCCAGCACTATAATTGAAATAAATAGAAAGTATCTTTACTATTCACGCGAGTGATGCAACTAGATTTCCCAGCGATTGCGCCGCAGCCACACCGTCGCCGCCAGCAGCACGCCCGCCAGCAGCAGCCCCAGGACCAGTCCCAGATAGTCCAGATTGGCCCAGTCGGGGCCAAACAGGTAGAAACCCACCGCACTGCGGCCGCTGTTGTAATGGGGCATATGGTTCATCAGCGCCGCGCCAAAATGGTTGCTGCCGAACAGTATTGCCTCCAGCAGCCCCAGCCCCAGCACCGGCGCCAGCGCCAGCATGAAGGGCGAGCGCCTGGCAGCTGCCGAGGCCAGCAGCACCCAGGCATAGACCGGCATCACCCACAGGGCGGTCAGCAGC
>NZ_JAVKCQ010000133.1:0-8439 GCF_040222615.1 Haliea sp. | reverse complement strand
CGGTACTGGACGCGAGAATAATTGGCGAAAAAAAACAAATCTACGCAAAGAATGAGGTGTGGCAGAAACTAAGATTTCCGGGCAATTCCTGCAAACCCGAACACGTGTCTAAAATGTAGCAACTCGTCATCTTCCAGGGTTGTTTGATCCATCCCCTTCGTCGCACGGATTACGTCTGGTGCAGTGAACTCACACTCAAAAATTACTGAGGTAATTTCTGCCACTATCTCTCGCTTCCACTGACCAGTAAGCGTCTTCAACTGTGTTGACAGTGACCGCACAAAATATCGCCTTCGTGCCTTTTCGCCCCTCACTTGCACTCCATGAGGGGCACTTTTCACTATCAGGTTTGCAGCTGTACTACGCATCTCCGACAGCCCAGGCAACTTCCGCCATTGGAACTTGGCATTTACTATGAAATCAAGATCAGGGCGCTCATCAATGTGCATGTCGCAGTAGAAGTTTGCTGGGATTTCTTCCCAATGATTGGCGAGAGAGTTAATTAGGGAGTCAAGCTTGTTTTTCCATCGTTTAGCTTCTGGATCTGTCGCCCAGTTTTTCTCATAAAAATAGGCAGTAACGATACAGGACCAAAGTTGAACTTGCCCGTAATCTGGCGAGTCAGGATAGTAGGATTTTGAGCGAATCCATGCCCGCTCCAGCCTGTCATCCATAGTAATTTTTCCAATCAACCATTCTTCTTCAGGAAAATCATCAGGTAACTTGTAGGCTCGTTCGCTAACATTTTCGAGTTCTAGTATTTCTACTATCTCTCGGACAGCTTCATCCTCAAACCAATTAGGAAAAGTTAGTAAGCGCATCAACACCCCCTAAGGTGCTCGCCCTGATGAAAGGTTGCAGCGTCAGGCCGCCAGGGTCGCGGCTTTTCGGGGGCCATCCTAGACGCTGCAATTCGACTATTTGCGAAACTGTCCCACTACTACGTTACCAGACTGGCTTTGCACCTTCAGGGTGTCGAGGTAATCCGCCCACCCCTGCATCATCGCGGCGCGGCCCTCCAAGTGGCTGGTGCGGTTGTAGGCTCGCCCGTTGGCGTCCCGCACGGCGTGGGCCAACTGGTGCTCTATCCAATCGACCCGGTAGCCCAGCCCCTCATCCAGCAGGGTGCGGGCCATAGCCCGGAAGCCGTGGGGCGTCATGGTCTCGTTGTCATAGCCCATTGTCCGTAAGGCAGTACGGACACCATTCTCAGACAGTTGGCGGCTACCGCCACGGGCGCTGGGGAATACATACCGGCCCCGGCCAGTCAGACGGTGCAACTCCCGCAGCAGCTCCAGCGCCTGGCGGCATAGCGGGACAATGTGTGGCTGCTTCATTTTCATTTTATCGGCGGATAGCTCCCATCGTTCTGCCCCCCAATTGATTTCAGACCACTCCATGCCACGTATCTCGCCCGGGCGCTGAAAGAGCAGGGCAGACAAGCGCAACGCGGCCTTTACCGCCGGTGTACCTTGGAAACTTTCAATACTGACCATCAGGCGACCCACCTCGGCAGGGTCTGTGATGGCTGCCAGGTGTTTCTTCTTGGGGTTGGCCAGGGCGCCTTTCAGGTCACCGCTGGGGTCGCGTTCCGCCCTGCCGGTGGCTATGGCATACCGGAATACTTGTCCGGTGGTCTGTTTGGCACGATGGGCTGTTTCGACGGCCCCACGGGATTCAATGCGGCGCAGGGTGGCCAATAGCTCAGGGGCGGTGATAGTGGCGATAGGGCGGTTGCCAATATGGGGGAATAGGTCCTTTTCGAGCGCCCGCATGGTGCGATCCTGGTGGCTGCTGGAGCGGTCATACATTTTGGTGTGGAACCACTCGCGGGCAACCGCCTCGAAGCTGTCAACAGCAGCCTGGTGTCGGGTGAGTTTTTCAACCTTCCTGGCCTCGCTGGGGTCTATGCCTTGGGATACCTTCTTGCGGGCCTCCTGATGCTGTTTTCGGGCCTCCGCAAGGCTCACATCAGGGTAGGTGCCCAAGGCCAGCAGCTTTTCCTTGCCAGCGAACCGGTATTTGTATCGCCAGCATTTGCCTCCGTTGGGTTGCACCAGTAGGAATAGGCCACCTCCATCTGCCAGTTTCCGGGGTTTGCTCCCCGGCTTCGCTTGCCTAACTTCGGTAGCGGTGAGCTTACTCATGGCTTGCCTCCATCTGGGGGTATCGGTTACCGAAGGTGGGTATATACCCCCTGATCTACCCCCATTGGCGGGGGTATATAGCCGGATGCTGCTGGACAGCTATGGACACAGTATAAACAAAAAAGCCCTGATTTACAGGGCTTCGAGGACTTCTCTGGACTTGCTTGGATGGGTGTTTGGTGGAGGCGGCGGGAGTTGAACCCGCGTCCGTCAGTACTCTGCCTTCGGCTCTACATGCTTAGTTTCCGTTAATTAATTTAGCCTCATACAGCCCAACGGGCAGGACGTAATTGGCGAGCCTGAATAAGTTTTAGCAGATCCACCTCAGGCGGGCTTCACAGCGATCCAGTTCTATATGACAGTCAGTAGCGCGGTACTGGCACCTTGCTAAAGACCGCTAGGGCCGAAGCCACTAGATGGTGCTTTCACGGGCTGCTTACGCAGCCAGTTGGGCACCGTAGTTGTCGTCGTTGGCAACTAATAGTTTGCAGCTTTGGATTAACGTGATTGGCTACCATCACGGCATGCACCTCAGGGTTCGCTACCGGCGTCGAATCCGTATCGCCCCCAGTGTGACTTCGCAATTGTACCTCAATTGCACGATGTTAGACTGTCATTTTTACAGAAGTTCACTTTTTCGACCGCAGTCGCCGTTTCACATCATTGCAAGGAGCTCCCATGCCTGTTCGCTACGACCACAACGACCTGCAGCAGTTCTCTACCCGGCTCTTCGTGGCTGCGGGGCTAGCTGAGGACCGGGCAGCGGTCATGGCGGAGGTGTTCCTGGAAGCGGATTTGCTGGGGTTCACCACGCACGGCATGAACCGGGTCGCGCACAATGTACGCTGGCTGCTGAGCGGCGAGAGCCGCAGCCGGGGAGACCCGGAGGTGCTGGTGGATCGGGGCGCCCTGTTTAACTGGGATGCGGGCTTCCTGCCTGGCCCCTGGGTGGTAAGCCAGGCGGTGGACACAGCGTTGGAGCGGGTCTCCCAGTATGGGGTGGTTACAGCCACCCTGCGGCGCAGCCAGCATATCGCCTGTCTGGCAGCTTATCTGCCAAAAGTCATTGAAGCGGGCTATCTGGCGCTGATGACATGCTCCACGCCCTCGGAACGCACGGTCAGCGCCCACGGCGGCATCGACCCGGTGTTTTCCGCCAATCCCATCGCCATGGCGGCGCCGGGTCACGAATACCCGCTGCTGTTCGATATCAGCATGTCGATCACTGCCGGCGGCTATGTTGCTCGCGCAGTGCGGGAAGGTACACGCATGCAGGAGCCCTGCCTCAAGGACGGTCACGGCCGTGTCACGGATGATCCCCGCGCCCTGGAGGGGCCGCCACCGGGCAGTATCATGCCCATCGGCGGCGCCGGTCACGGTTACAAGGGCGCGGCGCTGTCGGCGGCCACCGAGGTGCTCAGCATGGCACTGGGTGGCTACGGGCGGGCGGACCCGGACGCCGCCGGGGACGGTGAGGCCAACTCGGTGTTCCTGCAGCTGATCGATCCGTCGGCCTTCGGGCCCCTGCCGGTGTTCAGGCAGCAACTGCACGCCCTGCAAAACCTGGTGATGACCAGTGCCGTGGCCGAGGGTGCGCCGCCGGCGCGCCTGCCTGGTCAGCGTGCCTGGGAGCAGCGCAGCGAGCAGCTGGCCGGGGGTGTGGTGTTGTATCCGACGATTATGGAGGATCTTGCGCCGCTGGCGGCACAGCTGGGAGTGGCGCTGCCGCAAACGCTGCGCTAGCGGGTAGTTGGCCTACTGCTTGACATTGTCGCGAATGATTCGCTGTTTCTGCCGGTTCCAGTCGCGCTCTTTCTCGGTATCGCGCTTGTCGTGCCCCTTCTTGCCCTCGGCCAGGGCGATGCGGGCCTTCACCAGGTGCCCCTTCCAGTACAGCTGGGTGCAAACGCAGGTCAGCCCCTTCTGCGAGGTAGCAGCGAGGATCTTGGCCAGCTCCTTGCGGTGCAGGAGTAGCCGACGGGTGCGAGTGGGATCGCTGACAAAATGGGTAGAGACGGTATCGAGCGGGGTAATCTGGGTGCCCAGCAGCCAGGCCTCACCGTCCTTCATCAACACGTAGGAATCGGTGAGCTGCGCCTTGCCCATGCGCAGGCTCTTCACCTCCCAACCTTCCAGCGCCACGCCGGCCTCGAAGCTGTCGAGCAGGTGGTAGTCAAAAGTCGCGCGCTTGTTGCGGGCGATCACGTTGTCATTGTTGGGTTTGTTTTTGCTCATGGCGCGCATTATACGGACAAGCCCGCGCGCTGAAACGTGAATTTGGCCCTTTTCATCGCCGGGGCCGTGGGGCACTCTAACTGCATGATAAAAGGTCAGTTTTGGCAATGACGGGGGTGGCCCTGAATCCACTGGGGGAGTGGCGCTCACGCATGACTTTCGTGCTGTCCGTGGCCGCTGCGGCGGTGGGCATGGGCAGTATCTGGCGCTTCTCCTACCTCAGCGGCGAGTATGGCGGCGCGCCGTTTGTCGTCGCCTACGTGGTATTCCTGATGTTGCTGGCGGTGCCGATCCTCATCGCCGAACTGGTGCTGGGCAACCAGGGCAGGGGGAGTGTGGTGGAGTCGGTGGCTCACGCGGCGGAGCGCTCCCATCTCTCGCCCGCCTGGCAGCTGCTGCCCTGGCTGGCCTGCGTGGCCGGGGTGATGCTGTTGGCCCTGTACGTGGTTGTCGCCGGCTGGTCTCTGGTCTACGCCCGGGCGATGTATGACGGCAGTTTCAGTGCGGCCAGCGTCCTCAATGCCGGGCAGTTTTTTGCCGAGCTGGTGGAGGACCCCGGACGCATGCTGGTGTGGCAGTCCCTGTTCCTGCTGCTGGTGCTGCTGGTTGTCGCCGCCGGGGTCCGCCGGGGCATTGGCCTGATGGCCTGGCTGCTGGTACCCAGCCTGCTGGCGAGCCTGATGCTGCTGGTTCAATACAGCATCGCCAACGGTGACCTGACCGCGGCCGGCAAATTCCTGTTTTCCGTGCAATGGCTGGACTTCAACCGCGAGGCCCTGCTGATGGCTCTCGGCCAGGCTTTCTTTACCCTGGGGATCGGGGTCGGGACGGGTATCAGCTTCGGCAGCTACGCGCCGGTGCGGGTGCCGATCGGGCGCTCGGTCATCGCGGTAGCTGTATTCGACACCCTGGTGGCGCTGGCCATGGGGCTGGCGATTTTCCCCCTGGTGTTCGCCAACCACCTGGTCCCGGCCATGGGCCCGGGGCTGATGTTCATCAGCATGCCCCACGCTTTTGGCAACAGTATGGACGGGGAGATCTTTGGCAGCCTGTTCTTCCTGCTGGTTGCGCTGGTGGCGCTGGGATCCTGCGTGGCCATCCTGGAGCCGGTGGTGGGGGCCGTCAAGCAGCGGTTCGGTCTGCGCCGGTTGACCGCGGCGGCCATAGTCGGCGGTCTGGTCTGGCTGCTGGCCTATGCTGCTGCGCTGAACCTCAATAACGGCGGCTCCGGCGGGGGCACCGACCTGTTTCGCCTGCTGGATCGCCTGGCAGGGGGGCTGCTGCTGCCGCTGGTGGCCCTGGGGACGGCGATCCTGGTCGGCTGGCGCCTGCGTCGGCCGCTGTTGCGAGCGCACCTGTATCGGGAAACCAACCTGTTTTTTTCGCTTTGGTACTTTCTGTTAAGGTATATTGCTCCGCCTGCCATCCTGCTGGTGATGTTGGGTGCGCTGCAGATTTATTAGGCATCGCGCCGCGCCGCTTTGATTGAGAGTACGATGACGACAATCCACCGCCACGCCCTGCTGCCTTACCGGGACCGGCTGTTATTTGACCTGGTGAACGATATCGAAGCCTACCCCCAGTACATGGAGGGCTGCGTCGGCGCCCAGGTCCTGCGCCGGGAGGAGGACCTGGTGGAGGCGAGGCTGCAGTTGTCCCGGGGCGGCATCAGCCAGAGCTTCAGTACCCGGAATAGACTGCAGGCTCCGGAGTTCATCACTCTGGAGCTGCTGGACGGACCCTTCGATTCGTTCCAGGGGTTGTGGGAGTTCCGCGGACTGGCCGAGAATGCCTGCAAGGTCACCCTGCACCTGGAATTCACAACCAGCAGCCGGCTGGTCGGCGCCGCCGCGGGGCGCTTGTTCGACCGCGTGACCAACAATCTGGTGGACGCCCTCGGTCGGCGCGCCAGGCAGCTACACGGGTAAGATAATGAGCGACGAACAGACCATACAGGTGGAAGTGGCCTACGCCCTGCCGGAGAAGCAGGCCATTATTCCCCTGCAAGTACTCCCCGGCACCACCGCACTGCAGGCGGCGCAGCGCTCGGGCATCGCGGAACGCTTCGCCGGGCTGGATCTGGACGATGCCCGCCTGGGCATCTTCGGCAAGGTAGTCGCGGCGGACCAGGTGCTGGTGGAGGGGGACCGGGTAGAGATCTATCGGCCGCTGAAGGCGGACCCCAAGGAAGTGCGCAAGGCGCGGGCGGCGCGCGTCAAGGAGCGCAGGCAGGAGGCCGAAGGCTAGTTCGCTGCCCAGGCCGGCAGGTAGTCCCCGCTAACGCTGACCAGGCTGTCGTCGTCGAAATGCACGGTGACCTTGGCCTCGCGAATGACGTCGGTGCCATTGCGAATCACGTATGGGTAATCCCAGCGCTTGTTGTTGAACGAATCCTCCAGCAGGGGGGTGCCGAGGATGAAGCGGACCTGGCGCTGGTTCATGCCGGGCTGGAGCTGGTCGATCATCTCCTGGGTGACGATGTTGCCCTGCTCGATATCGATGCGGTATACGCCGGGGAACCCGAAGTTGCCGCAGGCGGTGAGCATGGCCAGTGCCACTGCCAGAAAAATACTGCGCATGGGCTGAAACTTCCACTTGAGTTGTCGGGGTGGCATGATACCCGTCCTGACCAGCACAGAGAACCCCTCCCATCATGCCCGTCGATAATCAGGAATTGCGCAACGCCGGTCTCAAGGTGACTCTGCCGCGGGTGAAGATCCTGCAGATACTGGAAGCCACCGGCGAGACAACCCAGCACCTGAGTGCCGAGGACGTGTACCAGAAGCTGCGCGATGCCGGTGAAGATGTGGGTCTGGCCACCGTCTACCGGGTATTGACCCAGTTCGAGAGCGCCGGCCTCGTCAATCGGCACAATTTCGAGACCGGGCACTCGGTGTTCGAGCTCGATACCGGCGATCACCACGATCACATGGTTTGTGTGTCCAGCGGTGAAGTGATCGAGTTCAATGACCCCGTCATCGAGCGGCGGCAAAAGGAAATTGCCCGCGAACACGGCTATGACATTGTCGACCACTCGCTGGTGCTGTACGTGCGCAAGCGCTGCGACAAGGACTGACTACCCAAACCACCGCGGGTCTGCTTGCCCCGCTGTACCCTTTGTGTCCGGTTGTTACAAAAAATACACTTGTGTGTAAATATGCGCAAGCGTATATTTTGGCCTCCGCTACAGGCAGAGGACCAGGACCATGCAGGCCGCCACCGAATCCCAGCAGCCCATAGAGGCGCTGTTCAACCCGGCTTCCGACGAGTATCTCGCAGACCCGGTATCACAGTATCTGGCCCTGGCACGGCGTGGGCGCCTGGTCTGGTACGAGCCCTGGCAGGCGTGGATCATGACCCGCATGCCGGACATCATGGATTGCTGGCGCACCGAGTACCTGTCCTCCGATTTCTACGACTGGGAGTTCGCGCCGCCACGGCCGCCCGAAGACAAGTGGAGCAATTTCGAGCGGGCGATGATCGGTCACAGTCTGCTGGCGGACCACGACCATCACCGGCTGGTGCGACGCGTTGTGTCGCCGGCCTTCTCCCGCAACGTGGTGGACGAGATCCAGCGCCGCATCAAGCCCGATGTGGTCAAGCTGATTGACGCGCTGGGTGACCTCGAAAGCTTTGACTATATCGAGCGGGTGGCAAACCACATCCCGTTCATCTCCATCAGCCGCATGGTTGGCTTGCCGGAAAAATACTGGCCCGAGATCAAGCAGGTCGTGCTGACCTTTACCGAGGCCTGGAACCCGACCATCAGCGACGAGCGCCGCGAGGCCGCGCGCCAGGACAGCAACCGCGCCATCGAGATCCTGCAGCGGGTGATCGCCGAGCGCCGCGCCAACCCGGGAGAAGACGATTTTCTCAGCGTGTTGCTGAAGATCGAGGCAGAAAACCCCAACTTCGGTGAATGGGACATCATTACCCTGGTGCTGGCGCTGATTGGCGCGGGGGCGGATACCACCCTGGTCGCCCAGCAGTGGACCCTGTACTCCCTGCTCAAGCACCCTGACCAGATTCCCGCCGCGCTGGAGTCGCCCGATGCCTT
>NZ_JAVKCQ010000132.1:0-12079 GCF_040222615.1 Haliea sp. | reverse complement strand
CGGTACTTCCGGTCCCAGATGTCCAGGGAGGCGTCCTGCAGGCCAATATCGACTACCGTGTGCAAAGCCTTGACGACTTCCCCCATGACTATTGCTCCTGTGACCTGCAAACCCGGGGTAGTGTGCGCGAAGGTCACGGTGTCAGGCAAGCCAAAACGATATAGGCGGGTAAATTTGCCGAACAGCCACCAGATATAGTGCCCGCGGGCCGCGGTGGTGCCACCCCGGTGCCCGTGCGGCGAGTAACGCCGGCTGCCTTCGTTGCCCTGCGCCAGATCAAGAAAGTCCGCGGTCCCGGAGCGCCCGGTGGTTTCAGGGGTATCTGGTTTACCCGGGCAGGCCGCTGTGCGATTTCGGGCCTCGGGCAGTGGCGCGGGGTTCAGGAAGGCGCGTTTCTGCCGCACTATTGACCAGCCGCACAGACTATATGAGACAGGAGCGCAAGTGGGCCTCAGAGGGCAGGCAGCCATCGTCGGCTGCGCACAGTACAAGCCGGAGAAGTACGCGACCGCGCCGCGCATGTTCCACCTTGAGCAGATTGCCGAGCTCGCCGGGCAGGCACTCGCCGATGCGGGCCTGGGGTTGCACGACCTGGATGGCCTCGCCGTCAACGGCGCGCACTTTCACGAGGCCTCGGCGTTCGTACCCGCCGTGGTCGCGGAATACCTCGGAATCCGGGTCAGCTTTGCCGAGGTGGTCGATCTCGGGGGCACCAGCGCGGTGGCCATGGCCTGGCGCGCCGCCGCCGCGATCGAACTGGGGCTGTGCCGTGCGGTGCTCTGCGTCATCCCGGCGCGACTGCCCCCCCCGGACCCGGATGCGGACCCTGCCGCCGGGGCCACGGGCTACGGTGCCCACAGCGACCGCTACGGGGCACCGGAAGCGGAGTTCGATATTCCTTACGGGCACCTCGGGCAGAACACCGGCTATGCCATGATCGCGCAGCAGTATGCCCATCGCTATGGCTATGACCCCGCCGCCATGGCGAAGATCGTCGTCGATCAGCGCAGCAACGCACTGGCCAATCCCGAGGCACTGTTTCACGGCCAGCCACTCACCGTTGAGGATGTGCTGGCCAGCAGAATGGTGGCCGATCCTCTGCACCTGCTGGAAATCGTCATGCCGGTGGCAGGGGGCGCGGCCTTCATCGTCGCCAGCGGTGACCTGGCCCGCAACTGTCGCCAGCGCCCGGTGATGGTTCGCGGCTGCGGCGAGCAACTGGATTTCAAGTCCCCGAGCTACGCCCGCGACATGACCGTAACCCCGATCGCGGCAGCGGCCCGGCGGGCGTTCGCCATGTCCGGCCTTAAGCCCGCTGACATGCATATGGCGCAGATCTATGACTGCTACACCATCACCGTATTGCTGAGCCTGGAGGATGCGGGTTTTTGCGCCAAGGGGGAGGGCATGGCCTTCCTGCGCGAGCACGACCTGACCTGGCGGGGCGACTTTCCCCTCAACACCCACGGCGGGCAGCTGTCGTTTGGACAGTCTGGCGCTGCCGGGGGCATGTCACAGCTGCTCGAGGCCGTCACCCAGATTCGCGGGGGCGCCGGCGCACGACAACTGCGGCACCACGACAATGCCTTCGTCTCCGGCACCGGAGGGGTCATGAGTGAGCAGGGCGCCCTGGTCCTGGCAGGAGCCTGACCATGCACACCCCCGTGCCCCGCCCGACCAGTATCAGCCAGCCGTTCTGGGACGGTCTGCGGCACCGGCGTATCGTCGTCCCCCGCTGTGACCACTGCGATGGCTGGATTTTCTACCCGCGGCGGCACTGCCCGCACTGTTGCTCCACGGCACTGACATGGCGGCAGGTTTCCGGGCGCGCTACCCTCTGCAGCTTCACTATCGCGCGTATCCCCACGCTGCCGGTGTTTGCCCAACCAGCGCCGCAGAACCTTGCGATCGTGACCCTGGCCGAGGGCTTCAACATGAACAGCGCCCTGGTCGGGGTGGAGCCGGATGCCATGCGCATCGGCATGGCGCTACAACCGGTATTCGACCTGCTCGATGATTCCGGTGCGGCCCGCCTGCTGTTTACCGCGGTGGACACCTGATACGCCACAGACTCACGGCACCAGGCTCGCCGCCGCCTGCCACAGCAGGCGCAGGGCCAGCAGTGTCAGCAATACATTCAGGGTAAAGGCGAAACGATGATCACTGATGCGCCGCAACAGGTGGATGCCGATCCAGGTTCCCGCCAGTCCCGCCGCTATCATCGCAGCAATAAAGGCCAGCCAGTCCTGGAACACAAAGCCTGCGAAGCCGAATACCAGCGCCTTCGGCGCATGCTGCAGGGTCATGGCCGCAGCGAAGGTCGCCACGGTGGCAAAGCGGTCGCTGTGAATCTGTTTGACGAAAGCCGCCACCAGGGGGCCGGTGGCACCCACAAACATGCTCGCAAAGCTGGTCAGCGCCGCGGCGGCGAAGGTTCCCGGTATCCCCACGGCAACGGTCGGCAAGCGCGGACCCCAACACAGGTAGAGGACAAAAACCGCAATGCTGGACTGCCAGAGCCAGACCGGAAGCTCCACCAGCAGCCAGGCCGCGAGCAGCGCCCCGGCGACGACACCCGGCGCAAAGGCGGCTATCAGGCGCCAGTCAATGCTGCGCCAGGTGAGCAGGGCCCTGCCACTGTTGGAACCGAGCTGGATCATGCCGTGGACGGGTATCAGGGCCGCCGGTGGTAGCCAGAGCGCCATCAGCAGCAGCAACAACAGGCCGCCGCCGGCTCCGAGGCTGGCGGTGATCATCGACGTGGCTACCGAGCTCAGGACCAGCAGCAGGGCCGCAGCGGGCTCGAGGGCGGGGGGCAGCAGTGCATCCAGCAGACCCATGCCTCAGGCGCCCGGGGCCAGTCGCCGGGCTGGCTGTGGGTCTGTCCAAAAACATGCTAGCATCCGCACATGATACTGCGTCTGCTGCTAACGATGTTACTGATTCTGCCTGCCGGCCTGTCGGCGGGGCAGCATCAGCGCTGTGGGGCTGCGCCCACGGCGACTGGCATCGACAACAGTTCCCCGGCGCACCACGAGGCCGGGGCAGGGCAGCACGAAGGCCATGCCAACCACGGCGATGCAGCCGCTCAACCGGCCACAGAATGCGGTAGCTGCGACCTCGGCTGCAAGCTCAGCTGCGCCGCGATAGCGCTGCCACTCTCGGTATTCCAGGCCACAACAGCGCCCCTTGCCGCCGCGGTCCACGACCCGGTCGTGGCGGGGCTGCTCCAGCCACACCCCTTCCCCTTGCTCAGACCTCCAGCCGCCGCTCCAGCCTGATTTCGCGAGCGTCCCTGCTGCATGTGCAGGGATTCCTCCATATAGCTGGAGAACTTACCGATGAAATACTCAGACTGCGCCCGCCGTACCGGGCTGGCGCTGGTGCTGGCGGTGCTGACAGCATGCGCCAGTCAGCCACCAGATCACGGCGTGGAACAGGCACAGGCGGCTCTGTTGGCACGCGGCCTGGATACCCGTGTCACGCAGGACAAGTTCCGGGGCACCCTGTCACGGCAACGGGCTGTTCAGGCAGCGATCCTTAACCACCCCTCTGTCCGGGCTGAATATGCCCGACTCAATATCGCAGCCGCCGATGTCGTGCGCGCCAGTGAACTGCTCAACCCGAGCCTGTCGCTGAGCTGGCTGGATGTCAGTGGTGGCAGCAACGAACTGACCGTGGGGCTGGCCCAGAGCCTGGCCGCCGTGATGCTGCGCCCGGCACGTCGGCGAATCGCCGCCGCCGACTACGAACTCGCGATTCTCAGCCTCGCGGATACCCTGCAGGAACTCGCCCTCGACACCGAGTCGGCCTGGTTTGCGCTGGTAGCGGCGGAGCAGGAGCTGCAGGTACAGACCCGTGCTTCCGACACCGCCCTCTGGGCGGACCAGTTGGGCACACGCTTTGCCTCTGCCGGCAATATCACGCCGCTGGAACGCGCTGAGCTGGCAAAGGGTGCCGCCGAGGCGCGCCTTGCGCTGCTCGAAGCCGAGCGACAGCGGGACCGGGCCAGGATCCTGCTCGACCAGCAGCTGGCACTGCCCCACGAAGACTGGTCGGTGCCGGGGTCCCTGCCACTTCCGGCCACCGAGCAGCCCGACCCGGAGACGCTGATAGCCCGCGTACTCGCCACCCATCCGGCGCTGCAGGCCCTGGCCTGGGAGCGCAAGCGCCTGTTGAGCGTCGGCGACGAGGCGAAGACCGAAAGCTGGCTGGACGATGCCGAAATCGGTGTTGAACACGAGCGCGCGGGCGATGAGCGGGGCACCGGGCCAGAGCTCGCCTTCCGCCTGCCGCTCTGGCACCGCAATGCCGGTACCCGGCTGGCGCTGGCCGCCGAGCTGGAGCTGCTCGCTGCGCGCGAGGCGGAGCTGCGCGACCAGCTGCCGCGGCAGCTGCGCATGCAACTGGCCGAACTGGCCCGCTTGCGCACGGCCGTGCAGATCCGGGAGCAGGATCTATTGCCGGCGCTGGCCGATGAGGTCGGGGCCCGTCAGGAACGGGTCAATTTCATGCTCGACGGGATATTCAATCTGCTCGCCAGCAAGCAATCGGAACTCAACGCATGGCGCGATCACATCGCCACGCTGGCGGAGTACTGGCAGCAGGAAGTTGAGCTTGCCGGCACGGTCGGGCGCGCAGCGACACCCGCAGGCGATGGCCTGCTGGATGTGTCGATAATCGCGCCCCGAAAGCGCAGCACGCCGGATCCGGAACCGCAACCACAGCACCATCACCAGCATGGGGGACACCACTGATGAAACGCAGAGACTTCCTGCTGGCCAGCGGCAGCGTATTGCCAGCACTGGCCATCACCCGGGCAATGGCGGAGAGCGGCCATGTCCAGCACAACGAGGGCGAACCCACCCCGGTCCAGCGAGACCCGCAGGGCTACACCCCCGTGCACACCCCCAACGGCTGGACACTGCCCTGGCGCATGGTCGACGGGGTAAAAGAGTTTCACCTGGTGGCAGAAGAAATCGAGCATGAATTCGCCCCGGGATCGAAAGCGAAATGCTGGGGTTACAACGGCACCAGCCCCGGACCGACCCTCGAGGCCGTGGAAGGGGACAAGGTCAGGATCCTGGTCACCAACCGGCTCCCGGAACACACCAGCATCCACTGGCACGGCCTTATCCTGCCCTCCGGCATGGACGGCGTTTCCGGCCTCACCCAACCGGCCATCCAACCAGGTGAAACCTTTGCCTATGAGTTCACCCTGCAGCAGCACGGTACGCACATGTATCATCCACACGCCGATGAGATGGTGCAGCTGGCCATGGGCATGATGGGCATGTTCATCATCCACCCCAAAGCGGGGGAACCGGAACCCGTCGATCGCGACTACGCCATACTCCTCCACAACTGGGCAATGCATCCCGGCACATCCCGCCCCGATCCCGCGGTCATGCAGGAATTCGACCTGTGGACCATGAACTCCAAAGTATTCCCCGCGATCGACACGCTGGTGGCCGGCAGCGGCGAGCGGGTTCGTATCCGAGTCGGCAATCTCTCCATGTGGAACCACCCCATCCACCTGCACGGCGTGCAGTTCCAGGTAACCGGCAGCGACGGTGGCCGCTGGCCGCGTGAGCAGTGGCGCAACGAAGTCACGGAGATTATCGGTGTCGGGCAGATCCGCGATATCGAGTTCGTGGGCGTCCCTGGCGACTGGGCTTTCCACTGCCATATGTCCCATCACACCATGAACCCGATGGGGCACGACCTTCCCAATACCCTGGGCGTGGATCAGTCGGGTATCGAGGATGAGATACGCACGCTCCTGCCGGGCTATATGGCCATGGGGGAGCACGGCATGGGTGAGCACCAGGATCACACTGACTCCGGCCACATGACCGGTCCACCGAATACCCTGCCGATGATGATGGGCAAGGGCCCCTTCGGCAACATCGAAATGGGCGGTATGTTCACCGTGGTCAAGGTCCGGGATGGGCTGGCAGCAGGAGATTTCCGCGACCCCGGTTGGTACCGGCACCCTGCCGGTACCGTCGCCCAGCGTATCAGTGATAATCCGGACTACGGCCAGCCAGCCCGACGCGGTAGACTGGCGGACCCGCTGAACAAGGACTTGCCGGTGCCCAAACGACAGGGGCACCAGCACTGACACAGGAACCGATGGAGACAGCAGACTACACCCAGATGCTAGGCCCGTTTGCCAGCCTGGCCATGGCGCTGGGAATCGGGCTGCTGGTCGGCAGTGAGCGGGGCTGGCACCACCGGCGCCACGCGGAAGGGGCCCGGGTTGCGGGTATCCGTACCTTCTCCCTGCTGGCGCTGCTGGGCGGGGTCGCGGCCGTCGCCGGCAGGGCCCTGTTGCCGGAGCAAGCGGCGCTGGTCTGTGCACTGGTATTCGTCCCGGTCGGTTTGCTGTTGACCGCCGGCTATGTGCAGGAATCCCGTCGCGATGACGATGTGAGCATTACCACGGCCGTCGCCGCCATGGCGACCTACTGGCTCGGGGTGATGCCGGCGTTCGACCTGGCATTGCCGGCGGCGGCCAGTGCTGTGCTGCTGGCGCTGCTGTTGCACCTGAAGGACACCCTGCACCGCTGGCTAAGGGTGCTTGATCGCCAGGAACTTACCGGGACACTGCAGTTTCTGGTGGTGTCAGTGGTGATGCTGCCACTGCTACCGGACCGGGGTTTCGGGCCCTGGAGCGCGCTCAATCCCTGGCAACTGTGGTGGATGGTGGTACTGGTCTCGGGTCTGTCCCTGGCGGGCTACTTCACCATGCGCCTGACCGATCCCAAGCACGGCATCCTGCTGACCTCCTTTGCGGGAGGCTTTGCCTCCTCTACTGCTGTGGCTTTCAGTCTGTCGCGCCTGTCCCGCCACGTCAGCCAGACACGGACCCTCAGTGCGGGCATCCTAGTCGCCTGCAGCACCATGTTTGCGCGGGTGCTGGTGGTTGTTTTTGTGCTCAAGCCGGCACTGCTGCTGCCGGCACTGCTGCCGCTCGGTGGTGGCATGCTGGCGCTGCTGGGGGCTGCCCTGTGGTTGTTGCGCCACCGCGAGCGGGGCGAGACAAAGCCGCCCACCGTGCGCAATCCGTTTCAGCTGTTGCCGGCTCTGCAGTTCGGCGCTCTCCTTGCCGTGGTCATGCTGGCGGTCGAAGCTCTGCTGGATTGGTACGGCGAAAAAGGGCTCTACCTGTTGTCGACAGTCACAGGGCTCGCCGATGTCGACCCCATTGTACTGTCGCTGGCACCGAGAGCAGGCGACCCGCTATCGACCGAACTGGTATTGCTGTGCATCTGCCTGGCAACGGCCAGCAACACATTGGCGAAGGGGGTTTACTGTCGAGTGCTGGGTGGCGCCGAGCTCGGCAATACCGTTCTGTTGCCCGCTGCTGCCGGTGCAGCCCTGGTCATGGGCCTGGGGGTCGCGGTCACAGCCCTGGGCTGAACAGCGCTCCGCGCTGGCCGAGCACGATTTCACCACCTGACAGGACGCGGCAGCAGACGCCGCCGCGCCAATCCGGATGCAGCGCCGCGCGCAATCCCGGGCGCGCCCGGTCCATGCGCTCACAGGGGTCGGTTTCGCGGGTCACTTGCAGCACCAGTCCACCGAAGCGCAGAGTGCTGCCCACATGGGCCGCGGTGAATTCCAGCCCACTAATAAACAAGTTGGCCCGGCGGGTCATCCAGGGCAGTTCCTCCCCCAACTCGGCACAGGCCCTGTTCCAGCTTTCCCGGCTGAGTACTGTGACCTGGCGTTTACCCGGCTTGCCGCGGAAATCCCCCTCTACACCCCGCTCCGGGGTGACAAGTACCCGGTCGAGGGCCTCCATCGGTGCCTTCGGGCGGGCACGGATGGCAATACCACAAAGCTCTATCATCCAGCCCGCCTCCCTACATGCATTCACCAGCGCAGGACAACCATCGAGCCAGCTTCAATACAGCCCGACCAGCTGCCCCGGAGCCACCACGCACTCAGACGTCCAGGTTCGCAACCGACAGTGCGTTCTCTTCGATGAACTCGCGCCGGGGCTCTACCTGGTCTCCCATCAGGGTGGTGAAAATCAGGTCCGCCGCCATGGCGTCCTCCACCGTAACCTGCAGCATCCGCCTCGCGTCCGGGTCCATGGTGGTTTCCCACAACTGCTCCGGATTCATTTCCCCAAGGCCCTTGTACCGCTGGATGTTGTAACCCTTGCGAGCTTCGGCCATCAGCCAGGTCAGGCCCTCCTCGAAGCTGCGAGTGGGCAGGGTCTTGTCGCCACGCTGGAAATAGCCGTCTTCGTCGATCAGGGTATTGAGCGTCTCGCCCAGCGCCACCATGCTGCGGTACTCCCCCGAGGAGAAGAACTCGTGCCGGTACTCGGTTTCGGTCTCCACACCGTGGGCGAGGAGCTTGACCACGGGGAAGTGGCTCTGCCGCTCATGGTCCCTGCGTACGGTCACTGTATACAGTGCTCCCTTGGGTGCAATGGTAAGTAAGCGCTCACTAAGCTGCTCTGCAAAGGCAATAACAGTGGCTTCGTCCTGCATCTGCTCGGGCATGAGCGTGGCGCCGTACACCAGCTGCCACAGTACCGGAGGCGCATACAGGCGACCCAGGCGCTCGATGGTGGCCGCGACCTTGCGGAATCGTGCCACCAAATCCTCGAGGCCCGCGCCGGTAATCGGCGGCGCCTCCGGGTTCACAACAATAGCGGCGCCTTCCAGCGCTCCCTGGGTCAGATACCGGTTCAGCGCATCGTCGTCCTTGAGGTACTGGCTCTGCTTGCCGCGGGAAATCTTGTACAGGGGAGGCTGCGCGATGAAGATATGGCCGCGGTCAATAAGCTCCCGCATCTGACGGAAAAAGAAGGTCAGGAGCAGGGTACGAATATGGGAGCCATCGACGTCAGCGTCAGTCATGATAATGATGCTGTGATAGCGCAGCTTGTCGGCGTTGAACTCATCCTTGCCGATACCGCAGCCCAGGGCGGTGACGATGGTTCCGACTTCTGCCGAGCCCAGCATCTTGTCGAAGCGGGCCTTTTCGACGTTGAGGATCTTGCCCTTGAGGGGCAGGATCGCCTGGAACTTGCGATTGCGTCCCTGCTTCGCCGAACCTCCCGCAGAATCGCCCTCCACCAGGTAAAGCTCCGACAGTGCAGGGTCCTTTTCCTGGCAATCGGCCAGCTTGCCTGGCAGCCCTGCAATATCCAGAGCGCCTTTGCGCCGGGTCATTTCCCTGGCTTTGCGGGCCGCTTCACGGGCGCGGGCGGCGTCCAGCATCTTGCCGACAATGGACTTGGCCTCGCCAGGGTTTTCCAGCAGATAGTCGTTGAAGCGGGTATTCATGGCCTGCTCCACAGCGGTTTTCACCTCGGAGGAGACCAGTTTATCCTTGGTCTGGGAGGAAAACTTGGGGTCCGGAACTTTCACCGAGATGATCCCCGTCAGACCTTCCCTGGCATCGTCACCGGTCGTGGAGACTTTGGCTTTTTTCGCCAGTCCCTCCCGTTCAATATAGCTGTTCAGGCTGCGGGTCAGGGCGGCGCGGAACCCGGCAAGGTGGGTACCTCCATCCCGCTGGGGAATGTTGTTGGTGTAGCAGTAGATGTTTTCGGAGAATGAATCGTTCCACTGCAGTGCGATTTCCACGCCAATGCCGTCATCGGTATCCAGCTGGAAGTGAAACGGCTTGTTGACCGGACTTTTGTTGTGATTAAGGTAATCCACGAAAGCCCGCAGGCCGCCGTCGTACTGGTAGTTCTCCTCGCGCCCGGAGCGCTCATCCTTCAGGCGAATATTGACGCCGGAATTCAGGAAGGCCAGTTCCCGCAGGCGCTTGCCGAGCTGGTCGAAATGAAATTCGATGTTGGTGAAGGTCTGCGGTGACGGCTTGAATCGAACCGCCGTCCCTGTACCCTGGGTCTCCCCAATAACAGCCAGGGGCGCCTGCGGCACGCCGTGGCGATAGATCTGCTCATAGCGCTTGCCCTCACGGCGAATGGTGAGCACCAATTCTTCCGAGAGCGCATTCACCACCGAGACGCCAACGCCGTGCAGGCCACCGGATACCTTGTAGGTGTTGTCGTCAAACTTGCCGCCCGCGTGCAGCACAGTCATGATCACTTCGGCAGCCGACACACCTTCCTCGTGCATTTCAGTCGGTATGCCGCGCCCATCATCACTGACCGTGACCGACTCATCGGGATGAATGACGATGTCGATGCGAGTGCAGTGGCCGGCCAGCGCCTCATCGATTGAGTTGTCGACAAGCTCGAAAACCATGTGGTGCAAGCCAGTGCCGTCATCGGTGTCACCGATGTACATACCCGGCCGCTTGCGGACCGCATCCAGGCCCTTGAGAACCTTGATACTGGAGGAATCGTAACTTTGCTCATTATCGCTCATCAAACAACTCTCATTTTTCAGCTTGCAGGTCGTAAAAACCCTTCGGTTGCGACTTATAGTCGGGTGCGCATGGAACCCGTAGATCGTTTCGCCTGGCCGCGGGGTCAGCCGGGGAGAGCGGCGGGCTCACCACCGAGCGCCTCAGAAAGACTCCCCTGTTCCACGTGGAACAGGGCAGGTTTCGTCCCGGGTGGCCACATTGCCTCCAGATCTGTCTTCGCCACGCAGGTGATGAACACCTGTGACTCCAGTTCCGCCAGCGCTTCACACACCAGCGCACAGTGCCTTTGATCCAGCTCAGCCGGAAGATCGTCTACAAGGTATACGCAGGAACCCTGGCGTGGACCCGCAATCAAGCGCCCCTGGGCCAGCTTCAGTCCGCACACCACCAGCTTCTGCTGCCCTCTGGACAGCGTTTCAGCGGCAGAATACCCACTGGAGGTAACCTTTAAATCTGCACGCTGGGGGCCGATATGGGTATAACCCTGCTCCACATCGGCCGGCAGCCCTGCCTCCAGCGCTTCCCTATAGCTCAGTGACTTCTCCCAACCTTTACGATACCTGAGTTCCAGCTCCTGTAGTGAAGGCGCCAACCGGCTCATGATTGCCCTGAAGCTCGGCGCCAACATCTCAAAGTACTGCAATCGGAACTCATGAATCCGGTCACCGCTGTCCGCGAGTTCTCGCGTCCATACCGTCAACTCGGAATGGTCAAGTTTACCATGCCGGAGCAGCTTGTTGCGTTGTTTCAGGCACCGCTGGAAACGCTGCCACTCGGCGAAAAAGCGATGTTCCACGTGGAACACGCCCCAGTTGAGAAACTGACGGCGGGCAGCCGGCGAGCCTGTGAGTAACTCAAAGCTCGCTGCATTCAGGACCTGCAGGGGCAGCTGTTCAACAAGCTCGGCTACCGACCGAACCACCTGTCCACCCAGCTTGATTTGTACCTCACCCGCCATTGAGCGCCGGACCGCCACCGGGATACGACTTCGGGTTCCACCTTCGGCAGCCACGCCGTATACCGTGCAATCCTGCCTGCCGTGGGTAACAAGTGTCCGGGTGGCGCCGGGGCGAAAGCTCTTTGCCATCCCCAGCATGTGCACAGCCTCGAGAATACTGGTCTTGCCGCTGCCGTTGGCGCCAAAAAAGATATTGATCCTCGCCAGACCCTGCAGCGTTACCTGCTCCAGGTTCCGGACGTTATGAATCTGGAGCTGGGTTAACAAAACACCCCGTCAGAGTCGCATGGGCATGACGACATAGAGTGAGTCGCCGTCATCCGACTCTTCCAGCAGAGCGCTGCTATTGGGGTCGGACATGGACAGCTTGACCTTCTCCCCACTGAGCACCCCAAGCACATCCAGCAGATAACTGACATTGAAGCCAATTTCCACGGAATCGCCCTGGTATTCGACAGATACCTGCTCCTCTGCCTGTTCCTGCTCAGGGTTGTTGGCGACTATCTCAATGACGTCGTGTCCCAGCTTGAGGCGCACGCCGCGGTATTTCTCATTGGACAAAATGGCGGTTCGCGTGAACGCCTGGCGCAAATCCAGCCTTGAGCCAATGATAATCTTGTCCGCCGCCCGCGGCAGAACCCGTTCGTAATCAGGGAACTTGCCGTCTACGAGCTTGGAGGTAAAAGTGAATTCCGCAGTGGTCGCCCGCAGGTGGTTGGTACCCAGGACCACCGAGATATCCTGATCTTC
>NZ_JAVKCQ010000131.1:0-15568 GCF_040222615.1 Haliea sp. | reverse complement strand
CTGCAGGTGGTCCAGGGGGGAGCGCCGGTGATAGAGAATACCCATGGAAAACACGCTGTCGAAGGCGGCGATTTTCGGCGGTACATGCTGGATGCCCAGGGGCAGCACCCAGACGCCGGGCTGCTGCAGGTATTTCTGCAGGGCCCAGAACTGGACTACAAACAGCGGGGTGGGGTCGATACCGATGACTTCTGCGGCGCCGTCCCCGGCCATGCGCCAGCAGTGGTAGCCGCTGCCGCAACCGACGTCGAGCACGCGGCGGCCGCTTAGCGGGTCGATGTGCCCTTGCAGCCGCTGCCACTTCCAGTCGGAGCGCCACTCGGTGTCGATATGCACGCCGAACAGGTCGAACGGGCCCTTGCGCCAGGGATGCAAGCCCTGCAGTGTTGTGCCCAGGGCGGCCAGCGCGGCGGGCGCCAGCGGCGGGTTGCAGTCGGCGCCAACCCTGGCGCGGTCGAGGTGGATACGACTGGGGACAATTTCGGGCAGCGCGTCCAGTGCTGCCAGCCAGCGCGGCAGGTCGCCGTAGCGTTCGATCGCGAGGCCCCGGGCGAGCTGCGCCGGCAGCAGCTCTGCCCAGGGCGCCAGTGCGCTGTGCTGCCAGCGCCGGATCAGGGGTTGGTAGTCGATCATTTCAGGGCGATGAGCGAGGCGAAGTTGAAGCACTGGAACCAGACATCGCAGCTGCCGAAGCCGGCCTTGCGGATGCGCTGCTTGTGCTCGCCGAGTGTGTCCCGCAGCAGTACGTTCTCAATGGCGTTGCGCTTGCCGGCAATTTCCAGGTCACTGTAGCCGTTGGCGCGCTTGAATTCGTGGTGCAGGTCGATATTGAGGGCGTCGAGGTGGGGGTCCTCGAAGGTGACCTTTTCCGACAGCACCATGATGCCGCCGGGACGCAGGCCCTGGTAAATGCGCCTGATGATTGCGTCGCGCTGCTCGCGGGCAATGAACTGCAGGGTGAAGTTGAGCACCACCACCGAGGCATCCTCGATGGCCAGGTCCCGCAGGTCGGCGCAGACCAGTTCCACGGGGATATCGTGGCTGTCGGTGTCGATGACCGTCCGGCAGCGCTCCAGCATGGCCGCGGAATTATCGACACCAATGATCAGGCAGTCCCGGTGTTGTACCTGCTGGCGCATGGCCAGGGTGGAAGCTCCCAGGGAACAGCCAAGATCGTAGATGCGACTGCCCGGGGTGGCAAAGCGCCCCGCCAGCAGGCCGGTCATGGCGACAATGGTGGTATAGCCCGGGACCGAGCGCTTGATCATGTCGGGAAACACCCGCGCCACACGGTCATCGAACTGGAAGGCCGCAGGTTCGCTGACTGTCTGGGTGTAGATGGTGTCGCGGGAGTCGGTCACGGCAGCGGTTTCAAGGGTATCGGGGTTGGGCGGAAGTTTACCATGGATGTACTGGCGGCCCGAATAGCGCACAATACGGGCCGCGAAGTTCCCGGAGCAGATACATGAAAGGCACCCACGAGTACGCGGGCGACCCGCGCAACGAAAACATCCTGATCGACATCAACGGCGAACTGTTCCCCCGCGCAGAAGCGCGCATTTCGGTATTCGACTCGGGATTTATTCTTGGCGACGGCGTCTGGGAAGGCCTGCGGGTGGAGAACAACACCGTGCTGTTCCTGGAGCGCCACCTGGAGCGCCTGTTTGAGGGCATGAAGACCCTGGATTTCCAGCCGGATTTCAGCCGTGAAGAACTCGCAGCGCGACTGTATGCCCTGCTGGCGGCCAATGACATGAGCGATGGTGTGCACATCCGCCTGATGGTGTCGCGCGGGGTCAAGGCCACGCCCTACCAGGATCCGCGGATGACCATCACGCCGCCGACCGTGGTGATTATTCCCGAGTACAAGCAGGCCTTGCCGGAAGTGGTGGACAAGGGCGTGCGCCTGTACACGGTGTATGTGCGCCGCGGCTATTCCGATGTGCAGGACCCGACCCTCAACACCCACTCCAAGCTCAACTGCATCGGCGCCTGCATCCAGGCTACCAAGGCCGGCGCCGACGAGGCGCTGATGCTGGACCCCCACGGCTTTGTCGCCACCTGCAATTCCACCCATTTCTTCATTGTCCGCCGCGGCGAGATCTGGACCTCCACCGGTGACTACTGCCTCGATGGCATCACCCGCGGCAAGGTGCTGGAGATGGGCCGGGAACTGGGCCTCACAGTGCGCGAGAAGAACTTTACCCTGACCGATGTCTACAATGCCGAGGAAGCTTTCGTCACCGGAACCTTTGCCGGCCTGGTGCCGGTGACGGAAGTGGATGGCCGCGTTATCGGTGAAGCCGGTGCCGAGCGGACAATGGTGAAGCGGCTGCAGGCGCAATACCGGACCACGGTGGCGCGCTATATCGACGGTCCCGGCAAGCAGCATCCGCGAGGCTGAGGCATATGTCTGTCTTGCGAATTGCAATGTGGTCGGGTCCGCGCAACATCAGCACTGCGCTGATGCGGGCGTTCGAGAACCGTCCGGATTGCGCGGTGGTCGACGAGCCGTTCTATGGTTACTACCTGAAGGCCACGGGCCTGGAGCATCCCGCCGGTGCCGAGGTCATGGCCAGCATGAGCTGTGAATGGCGGGAGGTCGCGCGGCAGCTGTGCGAGGAGTTGCCGGAAACGGCGAATCCCGCCAGCTGCCCGGTGTTCTACCAGAAACACATGACCCAACACATTCTGCCGGCCATGGACATGGGCTGGACCGACGGCCTGCAGAACTGTTTCCTGATTCGCGAGCCGCGGCGGATCATTGCCTCCTACGCGAAAGTCCGGCCGCAGTTCGCCATCGAGGAGTTGGGCTTCCCGCAGCAGTGGGCGCTGTTCCAGCGGGTCGCGGACCGCCTCGGCGCGGCACCGCCGGTGATTGACTCCGCCCGGACCCTGCGTGACCCCGAACGCGTGCTGAGCGACCTTTGTGCGCGGGTGGGCATTCCCTTCAGCGCGCGGATGCTGCACTGGCCGGCGGGGCGGCGCGCCAGCGACGGTGTCTGGGCACCGCACTGGTACGCGGCGGTGGAGCGCACCACCGGTTTCGAGCCAGTCAGTGAAGTGCCGCTGGCGGAGATTCCCGTGCCGCCCGGCTGCGAGGCGATGTGTGAGGAGGCGGAGGGGTTCTATTCCCGATTGCTGCAGCACGCCCTGTAGCGCGTCGTGGCGAACCGTCGCTGCGGCCCGGAACAGCTCTCTGCGTCCCGGGCCCGGGACGGGGCTCGCAGCGGTGGTGCAACGCTAGCGCCCGGGTGGGGTCTCGCCATGCCTGTCCCAGTCCGCGAGCAGGGTCTCGATCACCTTCATGCCCACCAGGTAAGCGTTCTCCAACGCCGCATCGAGCCCCGCGTAGCTGTCGTGTTGCTCTTCGCGCAGGTACCCGGCGGCGGTCTTGCCGGGCGGCGGCAGGGTGAAGTTGGAGGCTGTGCGCAGCACCAGTACCCGGTGCTTGTCGACCTTGCCGGCCTCGTGCAGGTAGGTCAGTGACTGGTAGGTGCCGGTGTCCTCCATCGCCGAGCTGACAAACTCGCCCTCGCCGTCGGTCCAGTACTTGACCCACTCGTTGGCCCAGTCGTTGAGCAGCTTGCCGTGCCAGAAGGTCATCGCAGCCAGCTGGTCACCCTTGATTACCTTCGGTGGCTGTTGTCCCACCGGGTAGTCCACGTAGGGCTTGCGGGCCGCGGCCAGGGTTTCGTGGTCGGGCAACTCCATGTCTTTGGTCAACCCGTAGGCCCAGTTCACCAGGCCGGCGTCGAGCCTGAATACCTCGCCCAGACTGTAGCTCTTGCGCTCCGGGTCGCCGGGCCCCTGGCTGAACAGCGGGAAGTAACCGTGATCCCAGTCCTCGGGAATTTCCCGGGGATCTATTTCATGGGCCAGGTCGCCGTCCACCAGCCATTCGGCCCAGGCCACGGAGCCGAGTGAGGCATCCGCCGGGTCGAAGCCGGAGATGCCCGCGACCAGCCAGTAGGCCTTGCTGAGGTCGAAACGCGGATCCAGGCCCAGGGCCATGACGCTGGCGGCGGCATTGGCCGTTCCCATGCCGGTAACGATACCGAGCACGCCGGCCTCCAGGTTCATGTGGATGTCGTGGTGCATGTGCGGGGCCGGGAAGCGGGTGTCCAGCGGCACGCGCTCGTACCAGCGCTGGAATTCGCCGGCGTCATCGCCGCTGTCGGCGCCGGTTTCGAACATGGTGACGACCACGACCCTGACCGGAATGGGGTCCGGGGCTGCGGTCTGTGCCAGCGCGGGGAATGCCAGCAGTGCAAGCAGGCCAAGCAAGACAGATCTTCTCATGATGAACTCGTTTCCGCCGTTGGGTGGGAGGTGAGGAAGGATTCTATCGCAGCCCGGGTCGGTGCACTGGACTGCGCCCCGTGCTGCTGCACCGAAAGCGCTGCAGCGGCCTGGGCAAAACGTATGGCATGGGGCAGCGCCAGGCCTTCGGTCAGGGCGACAGCCAGGCAGCCATTGAACACATCGCCGGCCGCGGTGCTGTCCACCGCGGTCACCGGGAAGCCCGGAAACTCGCTGCGCCGGGGTTCCCGCGCGCCGTCGCGCTGGGACAGGAATACGCCCCTGGCGCCGCGGGTGATGATGACGGTGCCGACGCCGCGCTGGTGCAGGGTATCGGCCGCAGCCGCGGCAGAGCCGGCATCGTATACCTGGATACCGGTCAACAACGCCGCCTCGGTTTCATTGGGGGTGAGCAGCTGCAGGAGGGGATACAGCTCTTCGGGCAGCACCCCGGCCGGGGCCGGGTTCAGGATCACCACCGCATCGGCGCTGCTGGCGCAACGGGCTGCGGCCAGCACAGTGTCCATCGGCGTTTCCAGCTGCAGGAGCACCACGGCGGCCTTCTCCAGCAGGCGCCCGGCGCTGTCGATGTGGCGGGGCTGTAGTCGGGCATTGGCGCCCGGCGCCACCGCGATGCTGTTCTCTCCGCTCGCGTCCACCAGGATCTGGGCAATCCCGGAGGGGGCCTGCGGGTCGACAACGCAGTGGTCGGTGTTGATGCCGGCGGTGGCAAAGGCGGCCAGTGCGGCATCGCCGAAGCTGTCCCTGCCGACACAGGCAATGAGACTGACGTCGCCGTCTGCGAGCGCCGCAGCCACCGCCTGGTTGGCGCCCTTGCCGCCCCCCGCGGTGCTGAAGCTGGCGCCGAGAACAGTCTCTCCGGGAGCCGGCAAGTGCGGCACCCGGATGATCATGTCGGTGTTGCTGGAGCCGACAACGACCAGTCTGCTCACGGTCCCTCCGTCAGAACGTGCTGGACAGGGACAGACCCCAGACCCGCGGCTCATTGGTGAAGCCGGTCAGGTTGTTGAAGTCGATCGCTCCCTGCACATTTTCCTCGTCGGTAATGTTGCGGCCGAACAGGGCCACTTCATAGCTGCCGTCGCGCAGGCGCCAGCCCAGGCGCAGGCCGCCCTCGAACTGGCCGTCGGTGACGAACTCGACGGCGTCGTAGAGGAACAGCTGGGTATCACCCTGGTAGGACCAGTCGGTGAAGGCAAACAGCTCCGACTCGCGGCCCACGGGCAGGGTCCAGGAAGCGGTGAAGTTGAAGGTGGTCTCCGGCGCCTGCGGGAAGGGGTTGCCGTCCACCAATACCAGGCCGTTGCTGTCCACGGGATTGCGGACGGTGCAGGTGCCGCTGCCGCAGGAACCCACGCGCAGCTTGCTGTCCTCGATTTCGGTATCGGCATAGCCGGCGCCGAAGGTCACCGCGAAGTTGTCGGTGAGGGCCCACTCGATGTCGACTTCCCCGCCCTGGCCAGTGCCCTGCTCGGCGTTCACCAGCTGGATGGAGTTGTCGACACCACCCACGGCGGTGAACTGGATGTCATCCACTTCGTAGTAGAACAGCGCAGCGTTAAGGCGCATGCGTCCGTCCAGGTACTCAGCCTTGTAGCCCAGCTCGAAGGAGGTGATGGTCTCGGAATCAGCGATGGACGGTGCCGCGCCGAAGGCGACGTCCCGGCCCTGGATGGTGGGTGCGCGGAAGCCGGTGCCGACCCTGGCCCAGTACAGGGAGCTGTCGCTGGCGGCAAAGGACAGGGCCAGATCGCCGCTGACCTGGTCATCGGACACGCTTTCCTCGAATCCCGGGGCGAAGAAATCCTTCTCGTCGTCGGTCCAGCGCAGGCCCGCGGTCAGGGTCCAGGCATCGGTGAGCGCGTAGTCGACCTGGCCGAATACCGCTACCGAGGTGTTCTCATGAGTGACCGTGGTTGCCGGTGCGAAGAAGGGATTGGTTTCCACGTCCAGGTCGGAGTCGAAATAAAACAGGCCGGTCTGCCAGTTGAGCCGGCCGTCGCTGTTACTGGACAGGCGCAGCTCCTGGGTGAACTGCTGGACATCGGCCGCGTCCTGGGTCTGGGCGGGGAACGGGATGAAGCCCGGTCCCATGAACGGCAGGAATGAAGCGCCGAACCCGCCGTCGATATCGCCCAGGCTACGGCCCTTGGCGTCTTCCCCCGCGGTAATTGAGGTCAGGGTCACGCTGTCGAAATCGTATTCGACCTTGAGGTTGACGCCGGTGTTGCGGTATTCCTGCGGGTTGTTGTCACCCTCATCGAAGAACACCGTGTCGCGGATATAGTTTTCGTTCAGCTTGTTGCTGCCGGTGGTGAATACGTTGGCGCGAAACACCGCAGCGGTGCCGTCCAGGTCGCGGTGGTGGGCGCCCAGCAGCACGCTCGCGCGGTCATTGGGCTCGAACAGCAGGAAGCCCTTGACCGCCTTTTCGACAAAGCCGCCGAGGGCGTCATCTTCGCCGGTGAAGGCGTTGTCGATCCAGTCGCCGCGGCTTTGGTACAGCACCGCGACGCGACCGGCGACCGTGTCGCTGAGGCCGCCGCCGACTGCGCCCTCGAAGTTGAGGGTGTCGAGTTCGCCGATATCGACCTTGGCGTGGCCCTCCAGTTCGCGGGTCGGCTTGCGGGAGTCAAACTTGACGATGCCGGCGGTGGTGTTGCGACCGAACAGGGAGCCCTGGGGGCCGCGCAGGACTTCAACCTGCTCGACATCGAACAGCGGGAAGCTTTTCAGGACCACGTTTTCCTTGACCACTTCGTCCATGATGATGGACACGGGCTGGGACGCGGCGAGGTCGAAATCGATGTTGCCGAGGCCGCGGATGTAGAAACGCGGCGCGACCCGGCCGTTCGACGACTCCACGTATAGGCCCGG
Source organism: Haliea sp. (assembly GCF_040222615.1). Lineage (GTDB taxonomy): Bacteria > Pseudomonadota > Gammaproteobacteria > Pseudomonadales > Halieaceae > Haliea. The sequence continues at coordinate 8,368 of NZ_JAVKCQ010000131.1, read as the reverse complement.
TACCCGGGTGGAGAGCCCGCGAATGTCCGCACCACCTTCAAACAGTGCGGTGAAGCGCTCGCCGGACATGGTCGCGACCGACAGGGGGACATCCAGCAGGCCTTGCTCCCGCTTTTGCGCGGTGACGATGATCTCCTCCAGTTGCGCCATGGCGGGGGCGGTGGCGGTGGTCGCTGCCACAATGGCGGCGGTCAGGGCCAACCGGGGTACGGTGATCCTCTTCATGGATGTCTCTCCTGAGTAAACTGGTCGGGTGCGATCGGCGGTTTCTTGCGGAGCGATAGCGGGTTCTGGTGCCCGCGGGTGGCCTTGGCGGCGCATGTGTGCAAAATTTACACCCCTGGAGCCACTGTCGCAGCCCCCCGCGGCAAAAATACCAGAATTTGCCCAGCTCGAGGGCGGGTTAACCTATTGTGTCCCCCGATGTGCGGGACGGGAGAATGCCTGTGTTGAAGCGTTTCGCGCCCTGGATTGTGCTGGGCTGGCTGTCGCTACCGGTGGTTGCGGGAGCCAGTCCCGGCAACGGTGCCGACCTCATTGTGTACGGTGACTACCTGCTGACCATGGATCCCGGGCAGCCGGAGTTGCGAGACGCTGCGGTGGTGGTCCGCGAGGGCGTGATCGTGGACGTCGGTCCGCGGGACCGTATCGATCGGACCTGGGTAGCCAGGGACAGCATCGCGGGCGAGGGCAGGGTGCTGATGCCCGGCCTGGTCAATGGCCACACCCACACCGCGATGACCCTGTTCCGGGGTATGGTCGACGACCTGGACCTGATGACCTGGCTGAATCATTACGTGTTCCCGATGGAGGGGCGCTTCGTTACTCCCGACTTCGTGCGCACGGGCACGGAGCTGGCGTGCTGGGAGATGATCCGCGGGGGCACCACCACCTTCGTGGACATGTATTTCTATCCGGACGAAATTGCCTCCGTGGTAGAGCGCTGCGGACTGCGGGCGGTGATCGGTTCCCCGCATATCGATTACCCCAGCCCCGGCTTTACCGGCTGGGATGACTCCTTCGCCGCCGCCGCCGATTTCGTGCGCCGCTGGCAGGGCCGGCATCCCCGCATTACCCCCGCGTTTGCGCCGCATGCGCCGTATACAGTCTCGGCCGAGCACCTGCAGGCCACGGTGGAAAAAGCCACCGAGCTGGGCGCCGTGGTCACCATGCATCTGGCGGAGGCGCCAGCAGAGACCGGGTTCATCGCCGCCGAGTACGAGACCAGCCCGGTGCGCCATGTGGCGGGGCTGGGCATGTACCGGCTGCCGCTGATTGCAGCGCATATGGTGCAGCTGGATGCCGTGGATATTGCCCTGACCGCCGAGGCCGGAGTGGGCGCGATCCACAACCCCACGTCGAACATGAAACTGGGCGCGGGTATTTCTCCGGTGCCGGCGATGCTGGCGGCGGGCGTGAACGTTGGCCTGGGTACGGATGGTGCCGCCTCCAACAACGATCTCGACCTCTGGGAAGAAGTACGGATGGCGGCCCTGCTGCACAAGGTTGCCAGCGGCGATCCCACCGCCATGCCGGCCGGCCAGGCGCTGGCGATGGCTACGCGGCTGGGTGCGGCGGCCATCCACCTGGGGGAGGTCATCGGCCAGCTGAAAACCGGCATGCAGGCGGACATGATCCAGCTGGACGTCACCCGGACCCATCACCTGCCGCTGTACGATGTGATATCCCACCTGGTGTATGTGCTGGACAGCCAGGATGTACAGACGACCATCGTGGCCGGGCAAGTGCTGATGCGGGACCGGCAGGTGCTCACTCTGGATGAGACGGCACTGCGGGCGGCGATATCCCTGGCCAGCGACCGTATTCGCAAGGCCCTGCGCGAACAACAGGAGAGCGACGCATGAGAATCACAGGTATTTTACTGGGCTGCGCCCTGGCAGTGACTGGCGCCGGGGTTGCCCACGCGGACCCCGCGGCGACCGCGGTGGCAGTGCCGGACAAGGCCAGCCTGATCGCCAGTCTGGGTCTGCAGGCCCATGTCGAGGGCGGTTACTTTGCCCGTACCTTCCAGCCCGACCACCGGCCACAGCTGGCAACGCCGCGCGGCCCGCGCTACACCATGACCGCCATCCACTATCTGCTGACGGACGATTCCCCGATTGGCCACTGGCACCGCAACGAGTCGGACATCGTCCACTTCCACCATCTGGGCGCCCCCGTGCACTACTACCTGTTGCATCCGGATGGGCGCCTGGAGACCGCGGTGCTGGGCCCGGATCTGGCGGCCGGCCAGCGCCTGCAACTGGCCGTGCAGGGCGGCGTCTGGAAAGCCTCACACCTGCCGCAGGGCGAGTACGGGTTGATCAGCGAGGCGGTTGCCCCGGGTTTCGACTATGCAGACATGGCCCTGGGCACGCGCGCATTGCTGCTGCAGCAGTTCCCGCAGCACGCCGATGTGGTCCGGGCCTATACCCGCAATTGAAACTGCCTATTGACCCTTCGCCAGCAGGTGCTGCTCCAGCTCGGGCATGATACTGGCGAGCTCGGGCTTGTTGGCGCGGATCTCCGCGGCGGTCAGTCCATGCAGCTCGTGCGGGAACACCAGCCAGTCGCTGGTCTCGTGGATATAGTAGTCCGGCACCCGGTCGGTCTGGTTGTTGCCCGGTTTGTAGTAGGGCGTGGCGATGCGGATTTCCGGCGTGTTTTTCTTGCAGGCATGGCGGAGGTCGTGGATGACCTGGTCTATGGACAGGCCCGAGTCGTGCACATCGTCGACGATCAGCAGCGAATCCTCCGATTCCAGCTGCTTGATGAGGTAGTTCAGGCCATGCACCTGGACATGACGGCTGCGCTCGCCGATGCCGGTGTAGGACGAGGTGCGGATGGCGATGTGGTCCGCCTCCACCCCCAGCACGTCCAGTAGCTCCTGCACCGCGATTCCCACCGGCGCCCCACCGCGCCAGACCCCGACAATGTAGTCGGGTCGATAACCGCTGGTATGCACCTGCCACGCCAGCCTGAAGGAATCTTCCAGCAACTGCTGGGCGCTGATGTAGTGCTTGTGCATGGCGGTGGTGTCCTCAAGAGTCTGTTCTGCGGGGGTGGCGCAGAGATTAGCACAGCTTTCCCCGCCGGCCGGCCCCGGCTATGGTGCCCCCCGTGGCGATTGCGTACACTTTCGCCTTTCGTCGCGCGCCTGACACAGGGAGCAAGCAGCACCATGGAGCACGGTAACCAGCCTGCGGCAGGCCCTCTGGAGCGTTTTTTCCGGCTGTCCGAACACGGTACCAACGTTCGCACCGAGCTGATTGCCGGAGCCACCACCTTCGTCACCATGGCCTACATCATCTTCGTCAATCCGCAGATGATGGCCAGCGCCGGCATGGATCCGCAGGCCTCTTTCGTCGCCACCTGTCTGGCCTCGGCCCTGGCCTGCTACCTGATGGGTCTCTACGCCAACTGGCCGGTCGGCCTGGCCCCGGGGATGGGCCTGAACGCGTTCTTCACCTACACCGTGGTCGCCGACATGGGCTACAGCTGGCAGGTGGCCCTGGGTGCCGTGTTCCTCGCCGGGGTACTGTTCGTGATCATGAGCGTCACCCGCCTGCGGCGCTGGATGCTGGACAGCATACCGCTGGACCTGCGGGTGGCGATGGGCGCGGGCGTCGGCCTGTTCGTGGGTTTTATCGGCCTGAAGAGCGGCGGCATTGTCGTCGCCAGCGACGCCACCTATCTCACCCTTGGCGATCTCGCCGCCCCTGAGCCTTTCCTCGCGGCACTGGGCTTTCTGGTCATCGCTATCCTGTCCATCCGCCAGGTCCACGGTGCGATCATTATCGGCATCCTGGGTATTACCGGCATCGCCCTGGGCACGGGCCTGGTGGAGTACCAGGGTCTGGTGGCGGCGCCGCCGAGCGTGGCCCCCGTATTCCTGCAGCTGGATATCCGCGGCGCCCTGGATGTGGCCATGACCAGCGTCATTATCGCCTTTCTGTTCGTGAACCTGTTTGATACCGCCGGCACCCTGCTGGGGGTGGCCAATCGCGCCGGCCTGATGAATCCCGATGGCAGCATCCGCAACCTGGATCGCGCACTGAAGGCGGACAGTACCTCCAGCGTGTTCGGGGCCTTCCTCGGCTGCGCTCCGGTGACCAGCTACGTGGAGAGCGCTGCCGGGGTCGCTGCCGGTGGCCGCACCGGGTTGACCGCGGTTACCGTCGGCACGCTGTTCCTGGTCGCCATCTTCTTCGCGCCGCTGGCCGCCATGGTGCCGGGGTTTGCCACTGCCGGGGCGCTGGTCTACGTGGCAATGCTGATGCTGACCAGTCTGCAGGGGCTGGAGTGGGAGGACATGACCGAGGTGGTGCCGGCGATGATCACCGTGGTGATGATTCCGCTGTCTTTTTCCATCGCCAACGGGATCGCGGTCGGCTTTATCAGCTATGTGTCGATCAAGCTCTTCGTGGGCAGATACCGGGATATATCCCCCGGCGCCTGGTTCCTGGCGTTGATCTTCATCGCCAAGTTTGCGCTGATGTGAACCCACGCCCTGCTCCGGTATAATCCCGGCGATGAAACCAGCTACCTATCCCAGTGACCCGGAACACCTCTGGGAACACTTCTACTGCATCTCGCAGATTCCTCGGCCTTCCAAAGCGGAGGACGCGGTGCGCGACTATGTCATCGGCCAGGCGCAGGCCCACGATTGCCGCTGGCAGCTGGACGCCACCGGTAACCTGGTGGTCTATGTGCCGGCTTCGCCCGGGCGCGAACACCATGGCACCGTGATTATCCAGAACCACCTGGACATGGTAACGGTGAAAACCGGTGACAAGGCCCACGATTTTTTTACCGACCCCCTGAGCCTGAAAGTCGAGGACGGCTGGCTGCTGGCCGATCGCACCACCCTGGGAGCCGACAATGGCGTGGGCTGTGCGGCCGCGCTGGCGGTGATGACCGATACCGATGTCCAGCACCCGCCGCTGGAACTGCTGTTTACCGTGGATGAGGAAACCGGGCTGGGCGGCGCGCTGGGGCTGGATGCCAGCCTGCTCAGCGGCGAGGTGATGCTGAACCTGGACACCGAGGACTGGCACGAGCTGTATGTCGGCTGCGCCGGTGGCGGTGGCTGGATCCTGAGCGGGCGCTATCCGCTGCAGCAGCCCGCCGCCGGGCTGTCCTGCTGGTGCCTGGAGCTGAAGGGGCTCGCTGGCGGTCACTCCGGTATCGAGATCCATCACCAGCTCGGCAACGCGCTCAAACTGCTGGCCGAGTGCCTGGCGGAGGTGGATGCTGTGCAGCTGGCCGGCGCCAGTGTCGGCGTCGCCCACAACGTGATCCCGCGGGAGGGCACGGTCTCGTTCGCCTGTACACAAACTGAGGCGCAGGCTCTCGAGGAGCGCCTGCAGTCCCTGGTGGACTGCTGGCGCGGCTACCTGCCGCCGGCGGACCACGCCCTGTCGCTGAGCCTGGTGCCGCTGGCACCGTTACCGCTGCTGAGCGCGGCGGACAGCCAGCGGGTGCTGGCCCTGCTGGCGGCATTCCCGCACGGCGCGCAGGCCTACAGCCTGGCCCAGCCCGCGGACCTGGTCGACCTCAGCAGTAACCTGGCGCGCCTGCAGCTGCGGGAGGGTGCGCTGGAGCTGGAGGCGAGCTACCGTTTCTTCAACGCCGGGCAGGCACTGCCACTGCGCGCGGGCATAGAGGGGCTGGCCCGGCTCGCCGGCCTGGACATCCGGCGCATCGACGGCTACCCCGGCTGGCAGCCGGATTTTGCCAGCCCGCTGCTGGCCCGGGGCAAGGCCCTGCACCAGCGTCTGTTCGGCAGCGAACCGGCGGTCAAGGCCATTCACGCGGGCCTGGAATGCGGGATCCTCAAGAGCAAGAAACCGGATGTGGACATTCTCTCCTTTGGTCCCACCATCCGCGGCGCCCACTCACCCACCGAGCGGCTGCGCATCGATACCGTGCCGCCGTTCTGGCACTACCTGACCGCCCTGCTGGCGGAACTCTGACCCTCAAGGAGGACAAACGCCATGCTGGAAACACTGCCCCAGGTTCCCGAAGATTCCATCCTCGGGCTTGCCGCTGCCTGCCGCGCGGACCCGAACCCGAACAAGGTCGATCTTACGCTCGGCGTGTACATGAACGAAGAGGGGGTGTGCCCGGTGTTCGACGCCGTGCGCCTGGCCCAGCGGGCGCTGGTCGACGAGGAAAAGACCAAGGTCTATATGCCCCCGGCCGGTGATCCGGTATTCAACCAGGGCATGCAGAGGCTGGTGCTGGGGGAGGACAGCGCGGCCCTGGCGGACGGTCGGGTCAGCAGTATCCAGACCCCGGGTGGCTGCGGTGCCCTGCGCATCGGTGCGGAAATCATCAATGCCGCGGCGCCGGGGGCGAGGGTGTGGGTGTCTGACCCGACCTGGCCGGTGCACATCCCGCTGCTCGGCAGTGTGGGTCTCAAGTTTGAAACCTACCGCTACTACGAGCCGGTCAGCCACGGCGTCAATTTTGATGCCATGGTGGACGACCTGAAACGGGCCGGGCGTGGCGATGTGGTCCTGCTCCACGGCTGCTGTCACAACCCCTGTGGCGCGGACCTGACCCTGGAGCAGTGGGGCACGATCGCGGACATGGCGGCGCAGCAGGGGTTTTTGCCTTTTGTTGACATCGCCTACCAGGGTTTGGGAGACGGACTGGAGGAGGACGCTGCCGGCCTGCGCCTGCTGGTGCAGCGGCTGCCGGAGGTGATCATCGCCGCGTCCTGTTCCAAGAATATGGGTCTGTACCGGGAGCGTACGGGGGCGACGATTTTCGCTTCGGCGAACCCCGCGAGTGCCCTGGCGCTGCGCAGCCAGGCCCAGGTCGCGGCGCGCCGGATCTACTCCATGCCTCCGGCCCACGGCGCCCTGCTGGCGGCGCGCGTGCTGGCTGACGACGAGCTCAATGCCAACTGGCAAGACGAACTGCAGGCCATGTGCCGGCGCATCAACGGCCTGCGCACCAGCCTGGTGAGCAAGCTGGAGCAGTTCACCGATCGCGATTTCAGCTTCATCGAGCGGGAGAAGGGCATGTTTTCCTTCCTCGGCCTGAGCCCGGAACAGGCTCTGGCGCTGCGTGAAGAGCACAGCGTGTACATGCTGGATTCGTCCCGCATCAATGTGGCGGGGGTCAATGGCGCCAATATCGAATATCTCGCCGCAGCGGTGGGCGCGGTGCTGTCCAGCCACTGATCCGGAGTTTCCCGGTCAGTCCTCCAGCTCGGTCCAGCGTTCGATGGCGGCTTCCAGGGCGGTGTCCACCGCGGCCAGCTCCGCCAGCACCCTGTCGACGGTCTCCCGGTTCTGCTGGTAGAAAGCGGGGTCCGCAGTCTGTGCCTGGAAGGCTGCCTGCTGCTGCTCCAGTGCCTCGATCTTGCCTGGCAATGCTTCCAGCTCCCGCTGCTCCTTGTAGGAGAGCTTGCGCCGGCCGGGCGCTGCGGCAGGTTCCGTGGCGACCGGCGCCGGTGGCGGTTCGGTCTTGTTGGCCGGCATCTGCTGGCCGCGGCTGGCGGGGTCCGAAAGCCTGCCGCCGCGGGCTTCCCAGTCGCTGAACCCCCCCGCCTGCTCTTCCACCGTACCGTCGCCGCGCAGGATCAACAGCTGGGTGACCACATGGTCCATGAAGTCGCGGTCGTGGCTGACCAGTATCACCGTGCCGTCGAAGGACAGCAGGATATCCTCCAGCAGCTCCAAGGTTTCCACGTCCAGGTCGTTGGTGGGCTCATCCAGCACCAGCAGGTTGGCGGGCTTGCTGAACAGGCGCGCGAGGATGGCCCGATTCTGCTCGCCCCCGGAGAGGGCCTTGACCGGGGTGCGCACCCGCTCCGGGCTGAACAGGAAGTCACCGAGATAGGAGATGGCGTGGCGGCGCTTGCCGTTGATCTCGATGAAGTCCTGGCCGCCGCAGATATTGTCGATCAGGTTCTGCTCCGGCTCCAGCTTGCCGCGCAGCTGGTCCGAGTAGGCGATCTGCAGTTTGGTGCCCAGCTTGATGCTGCCGCTGTCGGGCGCCAGCTGGCCGAGGATCAGCTTCACCAGGGTGGATTTCCCGGCCCCGTTGGCACCGACGATACCCACCCGGTCGCCGCGCTGGATGATGGTGGAGAAGTCGCGAATGACCTCCCGGCCCTCGAAGGCCTTGCCCACGTGTTCCAGTTCCGCCACGATCTTGCCTGAGCGGCTGGCCTCCTCGATGTTGAAGTTGGCGCTGCCGACCTTTTCCCGCCGCTGCTGGCGGTCCCGGCGCATGGCCTCCAGCGCCCGTACCCGGCCCTCGTTGCGGGTGCGGCGGGCCTTGATCCCCTGGCGTATCCACACCTCTTCCTGGGCCAGCTTCTTGTCGAACAGGGCGTTGGCGCGCTCCTCTG
>NZ_JAVKCQ010000130.1:0-18894 GCF_040222615.1 Haliea sp. | reverse complement strand
AGAAAACTTGGCTGGTTTGGATATTCCGAGTTTTATGGCTCCTTTACAGTTTGTTACTCTTGGCAATTGCTCATTTCAATGGTGCTCCACTTGGAAAAGCAATTTTCTCGGTGGTACTTGGCACGGGTTGTTGGATAGGCTGTTACCTGTATTTTTCGAAACAGGACATTCACTTCTTTTCCTCGATACTTAAACATGAAGAGAACCGTTTCACCCGTGCTCTAGCTATGTTCATAATATTAGCTACTATTCACATGATACCCTTTGGTTTGCATAGTTAAGTTGCTTGACTGAGGGCCGATGTGCGGTGATAGCGGCAGGCGAGCAGGAGTCTTATGACTGACAGAGAGAGTCATTTACGCGAACTTATCCTCACCCCGGGACCAATCAAAGTCTATGGAGGCCTCGTCCTCATTGGGGCTGCCCTGATAGCAACAGGCTTCCTGTTAGCTGCGCTTCTCGGGAAGCCGGTGAATTACCCCGCGATCTCTACAGCCATCGGCTACGTGTGCTTCATGTTCCTGCGCGTCTATATTTCCCGAAATCATCCTCCAACCCGCGAGCGGCTATAGTCGGCACATGGTGAACAGGCGTGGGCAGTCATGTCGGGCGGAAACGCGTGGGGAATAGCAGCTTTTGCTGTTCTGGCTTTGCTCTTTTACCTCTCCTGGCGTGGGTTTTCAGGATAGCGGACAGCGCAGCAGTCGCCACCATGTGCTGTCCGAGACCTTCACCTACGAAACCCTCGATCGGCTGACCAGTGCCAGCGTGGGCGGTGGCTGGCTGGTCAACTACTGCATTTAGTGATTTGTTCAGAAAAAGACCCCGTCGTGTTACCCCGACTGGGCTTTTTCTGGCCTGTGTCATTTAACCTCTTCAATCAACGCAATATCCCTTTTAAGCAGATCGTTAACCATCCGGTTCAGCTCAACGCCTTTAGCTTTGGCTTTGGCTGCAAAATAATCCAGCACATCGGCGTCGAGGTACACCGGCATGTTCATGGTAGCGTTGGGGTTATAGAATTTCCCGCGCTCGCCTTTGGAAAAATCATATTCTTCACGCATGGTGTTCACCCTTCGTATTGCTTAATTTCGCGCTTGGTGGCGGGTCTGGCTGAAATTAGCCGGATCGTCACCGCGTTGTCTTGCTGATTGCGGTAGGTATGCGCCACGACCAGATAGTGTTGTCCGTTGGCCTGCCCCAGGGTAATCCAGCGGTCTTCCTCACTGCTGGCGTTGTCATCGTCATAGAGGGTCAGGGCCATCGGGTCCTTAAATACTTCCGTTGCCTGTTCAAAGGATACGCAGTGCTTCTCGGCGTTGCTTCGAGCTTTGACCGGATCCCATTCAAAATTGTACCGCATGGATCAGCCCTTTGTTGCCCTGGGGGAGGATAGAAGGTTTTCAGTCATTGAGAAATGTCTCCTATTGCCACCACGTTGCCCCTCGTCCAGGTTGACCCAGTCTTGCAGAACTTAGCCCAGTCGGCCATCAGTGAACGGCGCTTTTCCACAAGCTCCCCACGAGCGTAGGCCGCCCGGGTGGCATCGCTGTTAACGTGCGCAAGCGACAGTTCTGCCACGTCTTCCGGGTATGCTGTGTGCTCCTGCACCCAAGTTCGGAAGGTGGCGCGGAAACCGTGCGTGGTCACGTTCTGGCCAAGGATTTTCGGCATCCGACTAATCACAACATCAGAAATTGGTTTGTTCCGCGGGCCGGTGAAAATATGCGGACCGAGGCGGGGCAGCGACTCCAGCAGCGCGATCGCGGGATCCGACAACGGCACTTTGTGCTCCCTCCCTCCCTTCATGCGGGAGGCGGGTATCGTCCATAGCTTTGCTTTGAAATTGATTTCGTCCCATGCTGCGCCTCTTGCCTCGCCTGCACGGCTCGCGGTCAAGATGATGAATTGTAGGGCCTTCGCGCCCAGGGACTCTGCAGCCTTCAGACTACGCCAGAACTCCGGCATGTCCGCGACCGGTAAGGCTTTGTAGTGTTCGACCTTGGCGACCTTGGCGCGGGCCGGGAATGAAAGGGCAAGGTTACCTTTCCACCGGGCCGGGTTGTCTCCGGTGCGCAGCCCTTTGACACCAGCCAAGTCGAGTATCCGTTCGACATGCAAGCGCACCCGGCTGGCCGTCTCGTTTTTCACTGCCCATATGGGCTCCAGCATCTTGACGACGTGAGCCCGCTCAATATCGCCCACAACCATCCTCTCCAGGTGCGGAAACGCATAGGTCTCCAGGTGGCTAGTGAGCTTCTGGACTTGCTTGGCGCTTTTGAACTCCGCGCTTTTCTTGTCGATGTACTCCCGCGCCAACTCAGCGAAAGTAACTTGTTTGGCCTGTTGTGCCGCCAGAAGCGATTTTCGCGCTTTCCGGTCCGCAATGGGATCACTGCCCTGCCATATGGTTTCCCGTGCCTCCCGCGCCCTGTGACGAGCCTGGCTGAGACTGACCGTCGGATAACCGCCAAGCCCGATATCCCGGCGCCTACTACCCATCATCACCCGGAGAATCCACGACCGGGCCCCGATGGCCTCCCCCGCCCTGACCGGCGGCTTGCAGACCAGTAGCAGCCCCGAGACACCGCCCACTGCATACACGGCCGCCTTTGCACCTCTGTGCCGCAACCTCCGCACGGCGGCATCGCTCATTTCGGGCACCGACTTTGGCATCACCACTTCCTTCCCAACATAAGGAGGATGATTCGATGATATGCCATGCAATGGAGTGGGACAAGCATTATGAGAAAAGCGCTTGGAATAAAGGGTTTGGCGGCATTTGAAGCGACTGGATGAGACCCCGGAATTTTTCCTCTCCTGGGCACCACTTCAAGATTCCAGAAAAACCCGCACTTTTTACTGTCTCGCCGCTAGTCCTGCGCCCTGAACCTTCAGGCTTCCAGTCACCCGAACCGGCGACGAGGCAGGAGACTGCGGCACAATGAGGGTTTTCGGCCCGAGACACCGGGCCGCCTCATGAGCGCCGTTAATCTCAGGGGGGCGGTCCCATCCCGAATATCTCTCCGCAGTAGGCCGTTGCGTAGGCCTCCCCGTTGCTGGGTACCACGCCTCCCTGGGCAGCCACCAACTCGCTGTCCAGATCATCAACTTCCTGGCAATAATAGTCCAGGGTACACCCCTCAGCCGTCAACGGATCACCGAAAAAGTCCTCGCCGCTGACAAAGGTGTAACTGACCGTCACCGGGGCACCGCAGGTATTGACGAAACAGGGCGGCGGATTCACAGGGCTCGCGGTGTAGGTCGCAGAACCACTGCAACTGCTGGCCCCGATCGATGGCACTGCAATAGCGCCCGCCGTGATGTCCTGCGTCCACAGCCCCGCGCCCAGGGTCAGCCCCATGGCCGCAACTGGAGCCACGACGCGAACTACTGCAGGCCGGTCGCGCAAAACGCGCAGCGTCACCACCATGACCAGCAACGCCAGCGCGATCGTCCCGTAAAGGCCCAAAGTCGGCACTGCCGACACGCCAGTCCAGCTCATACTGATAGTAGAAAACCCTGATGACGGTGGCCCTGCCAATGCCACCTGAGACGCCAACAGCGCCGCAAGACCGTAAATAATCTTCCGCATAGCACCCCCTAAGGCACGATAGTACAGTCTCGGTCAATTTAGCCGCCTCTGGTTGATATGGCAAGGCAAGGCCTGGGCATGTGGCAATCATCCGCGGCTGCCAGTATGCTTGCGCGCTTGAGCAACAGTTGGACCCCGAGTCTTCTCCCATGACCTATTGCCTTGCCATCGCCGTGGAAGACGGCCTGATCTTCTGCTCCGACTCCAGGACCAATGCCGGCCCCGATCGCGTCAGTACCTACAGCAAGATGCACCGGTTCTCGGTGGCCTACGATCGCTCGCTGGTCCTGCTCAGCGCCGGCAACCTGGCCACCAGCCAGGCGGTGATCGCGCAGATCCAGCGCGACCTGGAAGAAGACGCCAAATTCAACATCCTCAAGGCCCGCTATGTCGCTGACGTGGCGGACTATGTGGGTGAGATCAGTGTCCGCGAACAGGCCCGCTACACCGCATCCAGCGCACCGGTAGCGGGGCCCGGGTTCAACGCCGCCGCCACCTTTATCCTCGGCGGTCAGATCAAGGGCCACCACCAGGCCCTGTACTTGATCTACCCCGAGGGGAACCACATTACCGCTTCCGAGCTGTATCCCTACCTGCAGATCGGCGAGACCAAGTACGGCAAGCCCATTCTCGACCGCATCGTGCGCCCGGACACGCCCTATGAAACCGCGATGCGCTGCGCCCTGGTCTCCATGGACTCCACGATCCGCTCCAACGCGACCGTGGGGCCACCGCTGGAGTGCCTGTACTACCGCAATGACAGCCTCAAGCCCTACGCCCGCTATTTCACCCTGGAGGAGCATCACCCTTACCTGGCCAAGCTCCGCCAGAGCTGGGATGACAATATCCGCGAGGCTTTCGAGAAGCTGCCCTCCCTGGGAGAAATCCTGAAGGAAGACGACTAGGCGATGAAGAAAGCCACGCCCGGAGCTGACGAACTGAAGGCCGCCCAGGCCGCCTCCACACTGGCGCTGCGCCGCGTCGGCATTGATACCTACCGGGAAAACGTCGCCTACCTGCACCGCGAGTGCGAGCTGTATCGCGCCGAGGGCTTCCAGGCGCTGGCCAAGGTCGCGGTGAGCAGCAACGGCCAGCGTATCCTGGCCAGCGTCAACGTGGTGGATGACGACGCGATCGTCGGCTGCAGCGAACTGGGCCTGTCCGAGGACGCCTTTGCCCTGCTGGGCCTGGAGGAGGGGCAGCAGGTCCGGGTGTCACAGGCCGAGCCGGCCAGCTCGATTCCCGCCCTGCACCGCAAGATCGCCGGGGAACGCCTGTCCTCGGAGGACTTCCGGGCGATCGTTTCCGACATCGCAGAACACCGTTATTCCAAGATCGAGCTGACCGCGTTCGTGGTCGCCTGCAACCAGTCGGAGCTGGACCGGGAGGAAGTGTTTTTCCTCAGTGACGCCATGAGCCATGTCGGGCGCCGCCTGAACTGGGGCGAACACCCGGTGGTGGACAAGCACTGCATCGGCGGCATACCGGGAAACCGCACCTCCATGCTGGTGGTGCCGATTGTCGCGGCCCACGGCATGCTCTGCCCGAAAACCTCGTCCCGGGCCATCACTTCCCCGGCCGGCACAGCGGACACCATGGAAGTACTGGCCAGGGTAGAACTGTCCTTCGACCAACTCACGGAGATCGTCCACACCCACCGCGGCTGCCTGGCCTGGGGCGGCACCAGCGACCTGTCGCCAGCGGATGATGTCCTGATCGCGGTGGAGCGGCCGCTGTCCATTGACTCGCCGGGCCAGATGGTAGCCTCCATCCTGTCGAAGAAAGCAGCCGCTGGCTCTACCCACCTGGTACTGGACATCCCCATCGGCCCGACCGCCAAGGTCCGCTCCATGCCCGACGCCCAGCGCCTGCGCCGCCTGTTCGAGTTCGTTGCCAAGCGCATGGGGCTGTCCCTGGACGTCGTGATCACCGATGGCCGCCAGCCGGTGGGCAACGGCATCGGTCCGGTGCTGGAGGCCCGCGACGTGATGCGGGTACTGCAGAATCACCCGCTGGCTCCCAACGACCTGCGCCAGAAGGCCCTGCGCCTGGCAGGCCGCATGCTGGAGTTCGACCCGGATGTGCGCGGCGGCGACGGCTTCGCCATCGCCAGGGATATCCTCGACTCCGGCAGGGCCCTGCAGAAGATGCAGGATATTATCGCCGCCCAGGGCGCCACACCGTTCGACCCGGAAAACCCGCCGCTGGCGCCCCTCAGCTTCGAGATCGCGGCCCCGGGGCCCGGCACGGTCATAGGTATCGACAATCTGCAGCTCGCACGCATCGCCCGCCAGGCGGGTGCCCCTCGGGCCGCAGGCGCCGGTGTCGACCTGCTGGCCAAACTGGGCGATACAGTCGCAGCCGGCGATTCCCTGTACCGGGTCCATGCCGCCTACCCCACGGAACTGGGCTTCGCCCGCCAGCTCTGCGAACGCGCCACCGGCTTCACCATCGGCAACGCCGAGGCCATGCCGGCTCTGTTCGTGGAATTCTGATGGCCGCGCTGGTACTGCATTTTGCCGACGAGCGCACCGCGGCCACGCGCCTGGCCAGTGCCTGCGCCCTGCCGGTGGCGGAAATCGCCAGCCACCGTTTCCCGGACGAGGAACTCAAACTGACACTGCCCGATGCGGCCGTTGACGGCCCGCCGGACACCCTGGTGCTCTACCGCAGCCTGGACCGTCCCAACGACAAACTCGTTGAGCTGCTATTGGTCGCCCGGCACGCGCGACAACTGGGCGTGCGGCAACTACTGCTGGTTGCGCCCTACCTGGGCTATATGCGCCAGGACATCGCTTTCCACCCGGGGGAGATTGTCAGCCAGAAAATTGTCGGCGCTTTCCTGGCGGAGTTGTTCGACGGTCTGATCACCGTGGACCCCCATCTCCACCGTATCAGCCGTCTGCAGGAGGCGGTGCCATTGACGGCGGCTATAGCACTTTCCGCCGCACCCAGCCTGGCGGAGCTGGTGAACCAGCGCCGCCAGCGGCCGCTGTTGATCGGCCCGGATGCAGAGTCTGCACAGTGGGTCGAGAGCGCGGCGCGGGCCCGGGACCTGGAGTACGCCGTATGCAGCAAGGTCAGGCACGGGGACACCCAGGTGGAAATCGCGCTGCCCGCCGTCGACGTCTCCGGCCGCGAGATCGTGCTGCTGGATGATGTCGCCAGCTCCGGGCGCACGCTTGCCGCAGCTGCCCGGCTGTTGCTGGCGGCGGGCGCGCGTTCCGTTGATGTGGCTGTCACCCACGCCCTCTTCGCCGGGGATGCACTGCAGGTCATGACCGCGGCAGGTATCGCGGAGGTCTGGAGCACCGACTGTATTGCTCACTCCAGCAACGCGGTGCCGATGGCGCCCATCCTGGCAGGCGCCCTGCTGCCGCTCCTCTAGCGGCAACAGCTCGCTGCCAGCGCCGCGGGATTCAGGTCATGGTCTGCAGCCGGCGTATCGCCCGCTCCACGAAACAGAGCTTGGACTCGACAAAGCTGTTGATGACAAAGGGGTAGGCGTCGCCACGACCAACGCTGCGATTAAGCTCATTGAGCGTAATGCTGAGGTCGCGCCAGAGGGCGATGCGGGCACTGATATCCAGGCTGTCAATGTCCTCGCGGGTCACGCCGTAGGCTGCCGCCGTTTCCAGGGCATCCTCGATATGCAGATAATGACCCCAGGTCTCGGCCCAGTCCTCTGCCGGATGGGCGCTGGCATAGGCGCTGATGTAGAAGTTGCGCCACTCTGGCGACGGCCCCTCCCGGTAGTGCCGATCCAGGGCGCCAGCGTAGTCCATGGTCTCGTCCCCGAACAGTTCGGCAAAACCCGCCCGCAGATCACTGTCGCGCCCCAGCCGCGACCAGTAGTAGTGACCCGATTCGTGGCGCAGATGCCCCAGCACTGTGCGGTAGTGCTCGTTCATCTGCTCCCTGGCCACCACCCGCGCCACCTCATCGGCTTCCAGCGTATTGATGGTAATCACGCCGCCCAGGAAGCCGGTGCTGGCAAAGGTCTCCGCAAATTCCTCGTGGCTGCGGCCATCCTCGATGAAATCCAGCAGGAGACCGTCGCGGGGATCGCGCCAGCCGTTCACCAGCGGCAGGCCCAGGCTGAGCAGGGTGTAGAACAAGCGTTTCTTGCCCTGTTCGAGAATCCACCAGCGCTGGATATTCCCGGGGAGTGACAGATTCGGGATGACGCGGTTGAACTGGCAGGCGAAGCAGAGCGGGTGGGAGTCCTCGGGCGGGCACAGCTCAGCCGGCTGCTCCTCGGCCGGGCACACCTCAGCCGGCCGCCCCTCGGCCGGGCACAACCAATTGCAGACGTCCCATTGGGTGCCGTTGTCGCAGAGGCGATAGTGGGTGCCGTTGGCGCCGAGATAGAGCCCCTCACCCTGTGGCTGCAGGCTCTGCATGCTCTGGGTGGCGGGATCAAAGCCGAGCCTGGCACCGCAATGCACACAATCCCGGCTTTCGAAGAAGACCTGGCTGCCACAGGCACACTGCAGGCGCTTCACGGTGTATCCGGGTGGAACCAGGTCGCCGTGATTACTCCGTGCAATTCGCTCAACAGGGACTGGAACTCATCGATATAGCGGTGCAGCTCGTCCCGTGTCATGTGGTCGGGGTTCAGTCGCGACAACTTGCGCCGGCCACGATCCAGAACGCGCAAAGCCGCCTGATGGCTTTTCAGCGGCTTGAGCTCCTCGCGCGCCCCGGCGAGGCAGAAGGCCACCGACCGTGGCAGCATCGCTTCCCGGAACACGAAGTCCACGACCCGTCCTGCCTCCACCAGCGGCCCGATCATGCGCCGGTAGGCGCCGAACGCGGACAGGGCCTGCAACAGGGACGCCCAGATCAGCGGGTCAATGGCGCCATGGGTGCCGTCCCGGGCCAGGATCTCGCCGGCGCCGACGTCCATCAGGCGGGTGGTCATGTCCGAGCGCTCCAGCAAATGCCCCAGCCTGAGGAAGCGGTAGGCGTGGTCACGCGGCAGGGTCGAGGCCAGCATGCCGTTGATCAGCTGGCAGCGATTGACGATCTCCTCGAGGAAGGCCTGGCGATTGCGCCGACCAACGGATTTTTCCGCCGTGTCATTGGTGTAGAGATACAGTTCGTTGATCTGCTCCCAGGTTTCCTCCGGCAGCACGTCGCGGGTCGTGCGCACGTTCTCCCGGGCCCAGCGTACCGCGAACGGTATGCTCGACACATTGTCCTGCTCGGCCATCAGGTAGCGCAGCACATTCTGCTCATTGCCCACCCGGTAACTGGCATAAAAAGCGGGCTCCGCATCCAGAATGCGGATCAGCACATCCCAACCCAGCTCCGAACCCCGGGGAATATCCATGATCAAGTGGTTGTAGGCCGCCACCAGGCGCGCGGTGTCTTCCGCCCGCTCCAGGTAGCGCGCCATCCAGTACAGGCGTTCGGCAACGCTGGACAGCATGGTCATGCCTTGCCCTCCACAATCCAGGTGTCCTTGCTGCCGCCGCCCTGGGAGGAATTCACCACCAGCGAACCCTTCACCAGCGCTACCCGGGTCAGCCCCCCCGGCGTGACCCAGCTGTCCTCACCCTGCAGGATGAACGGGCGCAGGTCCAGGTGGCGGGGCTCGACCGCGTCGTCGATATAGGTCGGAGCGGTGGACAGGGACAGGGTCGGCTGGGCCACGTAATTGCGCGGGTTCTCCTCGATCAGGCGTGCAAACTTGCGCCGTACCGCGGCGCTGCTGTGGGGGCCAACCATGATCCCGTAGCCGCCGGACTCGTTGGCAGGCTTCACCACCAGCTTGTCCAGGTTGTTCAACACATACTCCCGGTCCTTTTCCCGCATGCACAGGTAGGTCGGGACACTGGCCAGCAGTGGCTTTTCCTTGAGGTAGTAGCGAATCATCTCCGGCACATAGGCGTAGATGACCTTGTCATCCGCAACCCCGCTGCCGGGCGCGTTGGCAATGGCCACCTTGCCCGCCTTCCAGGCCCGCATCAGGCCCGGCGCCCCCAGCATGGAGTCCGGCCGGAACGCCTCCGGGTCCATGAACTCCTCGTCGATACGGCGATAGATCACGTCCACCCGCACCGGCCCGTCCACCGTGCGCATATAGACACAGTCATCGTCCGCCACCAGCAGGTCACTGCCCTCGACCAGCTCCGCACCCATGCCCTGGGCGAGGTAGGCGTGTTCAAAGTAGGCGGAATTGTAGATACCGGGAGTCAACACCACGATGCAGGGACGGCGCCGCTCCCGCGGCGAGAGTGATGCCAGGGTCTGGTAAAGCTTTGACGGGTAGTCGTCCACCGGCAGGATACTGTAGTTTTCAAACAGCTCCGGCAGCACCCGCTTGGTGATTTCCCGGTTTTCCAGCATGTAGGACACCCCGGAGGGTACCCGCAGGTTGTCCTCCAGGACATAGAACTTGCCGTCGCCATCGCGCACCAGGTCGGAACCGCAAATATGCGCCCAGACGCCAAACCGGGGCGACATCCCTGCACAGGGGGCCTTGTAGTTGCCGGATTCCAGCACCACCTCGGCGGGCACCACACCATCGGCGAGGATCGACTGCTTGTTGTAGACGTCGTCAATGAAGCGGTTGAGGGCGAGGCTGCGCTGGCGCAGGCCATCGCTGACCGCCTGCCACTGCCGCGCTGAGATCACCCGGGGAATGATGTCGAAGGGCCAGGCTCTATCAATATTGCCGCCCTCGGTATAGACCGTAAAGGATATACCCATTTCGCGGATGGCGAGCTCCGCCGCGGCGCGGCGCGCCGCCATTTCCTCCAGCGGCAGCTGTTGCAAGAGCCGGATGGCCCCGCGAGCGGCCGCCCGTGGCTGGCCTTTGGGCGTAATCAACTCGTCGAAGAAGTTGCCCGTTTGATACGACTTCCAGCTCTCGTTCATCGTTTCCCTGAATACAGTTGGGCACTTCTCCCGAGATTACACAAAAGCGGCAACCGTCGCCAGCGGCAGCGCCGCTTAACCGCCCCGCCCAAACCCGCTACACTGGAATGAAAGTCAGACTCCAGGGTCGCAGCCATGCCCAAAGCCATTCACCATCGCGCCTGTCACCTCTGCGAAGCCATCTGCGGTCTGCTCATCGAGACCGATGGCACGCAGGTCCTGTCGATCAAGGGCGACCCGGAAGACCCCCTGAGCCGAGGCCACATCTGCCCCAAGGCGATAGCGCTACAGGATATCCACGAAGATCCGGACCGCCTGCGAGGGCCGGTGCAGCGAGTCCGGGGCAGCAACGGTGCGGCGGACAGCTGGCAGGATATCGGCTGGGAGCAAGCTCTGGATACGACCGCGAGGCGTCTGGTGGAGATCGCCCAACGCGATGGCGTCGATGCCGTCGGCGTCTATCTGGGCAACCCCACCGTCCACAACTACGGCATGATGACCCACCAGAAAAACCTGTTCCGCCATTTCCGCACCAGCAATCGCTTCTCCGCCACCTCGGTGGACCAGCTGCCGCACCACCTGGTCGCACTGTGGCTGTTCGGACACAAGTCCCTGTTCCCGATCCCGGATATCGACCGCTGCGACTATTTCCTGATGCTGGGCGCCAACCCGATTGCCTCCAATGGCAGCATCTGGACGGTGCCCGACGTGCGCCGCCGGATCAAGGACCTCAAGCGCCGTGGCGCCAGGCTGGTGGTGGTGGACCCGCGGCGCACGGAAACAGCGCAGCTCGCCAGCGAGCACCTGTTCATTACCCCGGGCACCGATGCCCTGTTCCTGCTGGCATTGCTGCAGACCCTGTTCGCCGAAGACCTCGTTGACCCGGGCGCCCTCGGCGGCTTTGTCACCGGGCTGCAGACAGTGGCCGCCGCCATTGCTGATTTTACGCCGGAATTCGCCGCCCGCCATACCGGTATTGACCCGGCGACCACGCGACGCATTGCCCGTGAACTCGCGGCCGCAGGCGCGGGCATCTGTTATGGCCGCATGGGGGTCTCCACCCAGGCCTACGGCACCCTGTGCCAGTGGCTTCTGCAGCTGCTCAACATCGCCACCGGCAACCTCGACAAACCGGGCGGGTCCCTGTTCACCCTGCCGGCGGTTGATCAGGTCAGCAGCATCAGCCCCGGCGGGTTTGGCCGCAACCACAGCCGGGTGCGCAAGCTACCGGAGTTCGACCGGGAGCTGCCCGCGGCAGCCATGGCGGAGGAAATCACCACCCCGGGGGAGGGCCGGATACGAGCCCTGTTCGTCGGCGCCGGCAACCCCGTCCTTTCCACGCCCAACGGTCGGCAGCTGGATGCGGCGCTGGAACAGCTGGAATTCATGGTCTGCCTGGACCCCTACCTGAACGAGACCACCCGCCACGCCGATATCATCCTCCCGCCCACCTCGCCACTGGAGCACGACCACTACGATCTCGCCTTTCACATCAACGCCATCCGCAACACTGCCCGGCACAGCGAGGCGGTGTTCGCCAAACCCGAGGGCGCGCTGCACGACTGGGAAATATTCGCCGAGCTGGGCAACCGGGTGGCGCAGCTGCTGGGCCAGGACAGCCAGCCGGCCATGCCACCACACGAGATTATCGATATGGGCCTGCAAATGGGTCCCTACGGCGAGCGCCAGGGCAGCCCCCACGCCCTGAGCCTGGCGAAGCTGCGACAGCATCCTTCGGGCATCGATCTGGGGCCACTGCGGCCACAGCTGCCGCAGCGTTTGCAAACCGCCGGCAAAACCATCAACTGCGCCACGCCCCAGCCACTGGCCGACCTGCAGCGACTCCGGGACCAGTACAGTGGCGAGGGCGATGACCTGCTGCGGCTGATAGGGCGCCGCCACGTGCGCTCGAACAATTCATGGATGCACAACTACCGCCGCCTGGTGAAGGGCAAGGACCGCTGCACCTTGCTGATGCACCCGCGGGACATGCACCGTCGGGGCATTCAGGACGGTGCCGCGGCGACCGTGAGTTCAAGGGCCGGTGCGGTAACAGTGACCGTGGAGGCCAGCGAGGACATGATGCCGGGGGTGGTCAGCCTGCCCCACGGGTTCGGCCACAACCGCCCGGGTATCCGCATGCAGACCGCGGTGCGCCACGCCGGCGTCAGCTGCAACGACGTCACCGATGAACTGCTGCTGGACGCCTTGTCGGGCAACGCGGCGGTCAACGGCGTGCCGGTAGCCGTAAGCGCCGGCGGCAGCTGAACGGCGGGATTCGCTGTGCTCCAATTGCCGCAGCCCGAGGAAATTTTCAGGTAGAATCGACAGACCGTACACCGCCTCGGGAGGGCGCAGGCATGGAAATTTCCACCATCGTAACCTGGCTGGTACTGCTGGGCCTGGTCATTTACGTCATCGGTATCTACAACCAGCTGGTCACGCTGAAGAACCGGTTCCAGAACGCGTTTGCCCAGATTGAAGTACAGCTGAAGCGGCGCTACGACCTCATCCCCAACCTGGTGGAAACCGCCCGGGCTTACATGAGCCACGAGCGGGAGACTCTGGACGCGGTGACTACGGCGCGCAACGAAGCTGCGGCGATCCTCAAGTCCCTGGGTGCCGGCAATATCGGCGGCGCGGACATGGCCAGGCTCGCCGGGGCGGAAAACGCCCTGCAGGGCGCTCTCGGCAAGCTCAGCGTCACCATGGAAGCCTATCCGGACCTCAAAGCCAGCGAGAACATGCAGCAGTTGTCCGAGGAGCTGACCAATACCGAGAACCGGGTTGCCTTCGCCCGCCAGGGCTACAACGATGCTGTCATGACCTACAACACCTACCGCCAGAGCTTCCCGCCGGTGGTATTGGCAGCGACTTTCGGCCATCCCGGCGACGCACAGTTGCTGGAATTCGATGACTCGGCCCAGATCCAGGCGGCACCCAAGGTCAGCTTCTGAGCGGCAGTCGCGCAGCATTCGCCTGAGCGCCTGACGTGGATTTCTTTGCCCAGCAGGATCTGGCCCGGCGCAACACGCGCCTGCTGACCATTCTGTTCCTGGCCGCGGTCGCCGCCCTGATCCTGTTGACCAATGCCATGGTCGCCGCCTTCCTCTGGTGGGGCGACGGCTACAATCTGTATGCCGGACAGCGCGGGAGCTGGCGCGAATTCCTCGCCTACTTCAACTGGGCGCGCTTCGGCAGTATCGGCCTGGGCGTTGGCGCCACGGTGGCGCTGGTCGCCCTGGTCAAATGGCTGCAGCTTGCATCCGGGGGCAAAGTGGTGGCGGAAGCCATGGGCGGGACACGGGTGCTGCCACAGACCCTGGACCCGGCTGAGCGCCGCTGCCTCAACATCGTCGATGAAATGGCCCTGGCTGCGGGCATGCCGGTACCGCCGGTCTACGTCATGAACGGCGAGCGGGGCATCAACGCCTTCGCTGCCGGGACCACTCCCGCCGATGCCGTGATCGGCGTCACCCGCGGCACGATCACGCACCTCAAGCGCCACGAACTGCAGGGGGTCATTGCCCACGAGTTCAGCCATATCCTCAATGGCGATATGCGCCTCAATTTGCGCCTGGCTGCGCTGCTCAAAGGCATAACCTTCATCGGCGATGTCGGCCATATACTGCTGCGCTCCAGCCGCCATCACCGCACCGGCAACGATCGCGACCGCAGCACGGGCGGCCCGGCCTTGCCCCTGCTGGGGCTGGGGCTATGGATTACCGGCTGGTTGGGAGGGATCGCGGCGGGCTTCATCAAGGCCGCCATCAGCCGCCAGAAGGAATACCTGGCCGACGCCTGCGCGGTGCAGTACACCCGCGACAACAGCGGTATCGCCAATGCCCTCAAGGTGATCGGCGGGTATATCCCGGGTTCGCTGGTGCATGCCGCCAGGGCCGACGAGATGTCGCATATCTTCTTTGGCCAGATCCGGCACCAGCTGTGGCAATTGTTCGCCACCCACCCGCCACTGCCGCGGCGAATCCAGCGCCTGGATCCGCAGTGGAACGGGCGGTACATTGAGCGACGGGTAGAGCATTATCAGGAGCATGCGCGGCAACCGGGTGCGGCCGAGGTCGGGGTTGGGCGCGCGGCACTGGTGACGGCCGCCCTGGCCGCCGCCGAGCTTGCGCGGGAACAGGCGCCGGTCGATTCCGCTCCCGATGCCGAGTTTGCTTGCGATCCAGCGGGGCAGATGGAAGAGACACCGGTCTGCCACCGTCAGCTGCCGCCGGCCTTCGTGCGCTTCAGCCACGAGCCCCTGGGCGCCACCGCGCTGGTAGTGGCGATACTCCTGAGCCCCCAGGCCAGTGTCCGCGACAAACAGTACGGGTTGCTCAGGGACAGCGGCATCCAGGGCCTGGAGGACCTGGCCCACACCCTCCAGGAAGGTGTGGCGCAACTCGATCCCGGACAGCGCCTGCCCCTGCTGGAGCTGTGTCTGCCGGCCCTGAAGAGTCAGTCGCTGGCCCAGTACCGACGGTTCAAGCGCACAGTGCTGGGGGTGATCCGGGCCGACCGACGCACCGACCTGCTGGAGTGGTGCCTGTACCAGCTGCTGCGCCATTACCTCGATCCTGAGTTCATCCAGGTGAAACCGGCCACCCCGCGCCATCGCAGCCTCGACAAGGTCCGCTACCCGCTGCGGATGGTGCTGTCCATGCTGGCCCACCACGGCAGCGGCGAGGCCGTCACCACATTCCGCCTCGCAGCGGACGAGCTGGGCTACCCCAGGCTCCAGCTGCTGGCGGCAGAAGATTGCAGCCTGGAGGCTTTCGCCCGGTCTGTGCAGCAGCTCGCGGACTGCTACCCGCTGCTCAAACCAAAACTACTGAAGGCCATGAGCAGGGCCGCCAGTGCCGACGGGCAGTTAAGCCCGGTCGAGCGGGAGCTGCTGGCAAGCATCGCCGCGGCCATGGACTGTCCGCTGCCCGATGTCCTCGACAATCAACCGGCAGCAATCCACTAACGCCGCTTTTCACCAATTGCGTCCAGCCGCCCCGACGCCCCGGCGATACCGCCGATTCTCTGCTATGTTTTTAGTCCGGCACCTCAAAACTGCCACCTGCTGCTACAGGGATGAAGCAGCCAGGACGGGCAGGGTGCCGCACACATATCTGCAATAACCTGAACAGGGAGGTTCTGGTGATGGAACAGACTCACACCACACTCAATCCGGCCCGCTGGCGCGATGCCCGCCCCGCCACCGCTGCCCGCCGCCATTCCGAATCACGCACTACCGACAGAGTGCTGCATATCCTGCTGCGGGGGGACCTGTCGCGGCTGCGGGTGGACACCGTGGCGGCAGAGCTCGGCATGAGTGCGACGACCCTTCGCCGCCGCCTGCGCAGCGACCACACCCACTACCAGTTCCTGCTGGATCGCGCCCGGCAGTACCGCTGCGAGCAGGCCCTGCGCAGCAACTGGAGGCCGGGAAAATGCCTGGCCCATGAGCTGGGCTATCTGGAGGTGAACAGCTTCTACCGGGCTTTTCGCCGCTGGACGGGTATCGGATTCAGTACCTGGAAGCTGCGCCACTACTGACAGCGCTGGACAAGTCGGCGGCACCGGCGGTATAAGAGGGGCCCTCACAGCCTGGAAACTCCGCAATGGCCCTGGTAGCTTTGGTAAGCCTGTTGATACTGGTGCAGTACCTGATCTTCATCATGCTCTGCGGCGCCCAGCGCGGCCGCTCCGGTTTGGCTGCGCCAGCGGTTTCCGGCGATCCTGACTTCGAGCGCGCCTACCGGGTGCAGATGAATACCCTGGAGCAGATGGTGATAACGCTGCCTGCCCTGTGGCTGAGCGGCCTCTACTTCAATCCCGAAGTGGCGGCCGGTCTCGGGCTGGCGTTCCTGATCGGCCGGATCCTCTACCGCAACAGCTACGTCAAGGATC
Source organism: Haliea sp. (assembly GCF_040222615.1). Taxonomy (GTDB): domain Bacteria; phylum Pseudomonadota; class Gammaproteobacteria; order Pseudomonadales; family Halieaceae; genus Haliea. The sequence continues at coordinate 2,513 of NZ_JAVKCQ010000130.1, read as the reverse complement.
CGGCCAAGCGGGGCCCCGGGATGATCATCGGCTTTGTCGCCAATATTGCGCTGCTGGGCACCGCCCTCTGGGGCATGGTGCCGCACCTCTGGTAAGGCCGGGAAAAACCCGGGTCAGGCGTCGAAGGGATGGCGCAGGACAATGGTCTCCACCCGGTCAGGCCCGGTGGAAATAATGTCGATGGGCGCACCGACCACTTCCTCGATTTTGTGGATGTAGTCCCGCGCTGCCTGGGGCAAATCTTCCAGCGTTCGTGCGCCCACGGTGGATTCGCTCCAGCCCGGCACCTCTTCATACACCGGTACCAACCCGTCGTAGTCGTCTGAATCAACCGGGTTCGGCACGGCATTCCCGCTGCTGTCCGCATAGCCGACGCAGATCTGGATCGTTTCCAGCCCGTCCAGTACGTCCAGCTTGGTCAGGCACAGGCCGGACACAGAGTTGATGTTCACGGCATTGCGCAAAGCGACCGCGTCGAACCAGCCACAGCGGCGGGGGCGACCGGTGGTGGCGCCGAACTCGTGGCCGCGGGAAGCCAGGTAGGCGCCGGTAGCATCAAAAAGCTCGGTAGGAAAAGGCCCGGAACCCACCCGGGTGGTGTAGGCCTTGGTGATACCCAACACATAATCCAGGAACAGCGGACCAAAACCAGAGCCGGTGGCGGTGCCTCCCGCCGTGGTGTTGGAGCTGGTAACAAAGGGGTAGGTACCGTGATCGATATCCAGCAAGGAGCCCTGGGCGCCCTCGAACATGATGTTGGCATCGGTCTTGCGGCACTCGTGCAACAGGGCGGTGACATCCGCCACCATGGGCAGCAGCTCGCCGGCCATCGCCAGGGTCTCGCGCAGCACAGTGTCGTAGTCCAGTGGCTCGACCTTGTAGTAGTGCTCCAGCTGGAAGTTGTGATAGTCCATGACCTCCCGCAGCTTGGTGGCAAAGCGCTCGGGGTCCTTGAGGTCGCCGAGGCGGACCCCGCGACGGGCGGCCTTGTCCTCGTAGGCGGGACCGATGCCACGCCCCGTGGTCCCGATCTTGGCCTCACCGCGACGGATTTCACGGGCCACGTCCAGTGCCACGTGGTAGGGCAGGATCAGGGGACAGGAGGGGGAAATTTTCAGGCGCTCACGCACCGGCACACCCTTGGCTTCCAGTTCACCAATTTCCTTCAGCAAGGCATCCGGTGCCAACACCACTCCGTTGCCGATCAGGCACCGCACGTTGGCCCGCAGGATACCGGAGGGAATGAGGTGCAACACGGTCTTCTGGCCGTCGATCACCAGGGTGTGGCCGGCGTTGTGGCCACCCTGAAAGCGGACCACTGCGCTGGCCTGGTCGGTCAGCAAGTCAACGATCTTGCCCTTGCCCTCATCGCCCCACTGGGTACCGAGAACTACTACATTCTTGCTCATGAACATCCAACTCGTGTGATTGATCAGGAAGCGAGGGGCTGTACCAGCCACTCGCCAGCAACTTCCACCAACTCCCGGTCGCAGCGCGGATCCGGCTCCGCTCCCAGGCAGTTGATCACCGTCTCTCCGGCGGCGCGCAGTGCAGCAACGCGCGCCAGCAGTGCGGGGGCTTCGGCAATGGGGGCGCTGATAGCGCCGCGCTCCGCATCGGCCGCCGGGAACAGGGCCATCAGGGCCTTGAGGTCCGTAGCGAAGCCGGTGGCGGGGCGCGCCCGGCCAAAAACCTTGCCCACATCGTTATAACGACCGCCGTTGGCGAGTGCCTGGCCATGGCCCGGCACATAGGCGGCAAAGACCATGCCGGTGTGATAGTGATAACCGCGCAGCTCCGCCAGGTCGAAGTAGATCGCCAGATCAGGGTGTCGCTGCTCCACCGCCGCGGCCACCGCTTCCAGCGCCGCCACCGCGGCCAGGGCCGCCGGCGCCGCCTGGGCAAGCTGGTCCCGGGCCCGGGCCAGCACGGCGGCATCGCCGTGCAGCTCGAGCAAGCCGGTAATCAGCCCGGCCACCGGCCCGTCGAGCCCCACCAGGGCCTCCTCGAGATCGGGCCGCGACTTGCGCTGCAGGGCATCAAATACATCCGCTTCCTGCTCCGGGGAGAGTCCCGCCTCCGCCAGCACGGCTTCATAGACGCCAACATGCCCCAGGTCCAGGGTAATGTCGGCCAGCCCCGCATGCTCCAGCGTTGCCAGCATAAGCGCGATCACTTCCACGTCTGCAGCGAGGCTGTCGTCGCCATAGAGTTCGGCGCCAAGCTGGATGGGTGAGCGTGAGGCCAGCAGGGACTGGGGCCGGGTGTGCAGGGTGGAGCCCGCGTAGCACAGGCGGGTGACGCCGGGCTGCGCCAGGCTGTGGGCGTCGATCCGGGCTACCTGGGGGGTGATGTCGGCGCGGATACCCAGGGTACGGCCGCTGATCTGGTCGGTCATCTTGAAGGTGAGCAGATCCAGGTCCCGGCCCAGGCCGATCAGCAGGGACTCCGTAAACTCCATTAGCGGTGGGATCACCAGCTGGTAGCCCCAGCTGCGATACAGGTCCAGCAGC
>NZ_JAVKCQ010000129.1:0-14824 GCF_040222615.1 Haliea sp. | reverse complement strand
GGCCGCGCCCCCGTCATACGGATATTGCCCGGTAACCAACATAATCCCGTCCGCGTGGGCCTGGTTGATCATATCGATGATGTCCGTAGCCAGGCCCTTGTTGCGGAGGCCCGCCGCCCGTATGGCTTGCAGCACGATGGGGACCTCCGCCCTTCGGCCAATGTCGATAATCTCAGCGACCGATTCAGCCGGGGCACGGACAGGATGGCGCATAAAGTGGGAGTTGAATATCCCGTCAAACGACGCCACTTCCTTGGCCAGGGCTACTAACTCATCCGCATCGCTGTATCGGGCGGGCACTACCAATAGTGGTGTGGACAGGCCGAGCGCGCCCAACGTCATCCCTTCGCGCACCAGGGCTTTCATCTCATCCAGCTCTTCCCCGGTTGGCAATCGGGGCGCCATACCCATGACTTGCTTGCGGATGGCGATGTGCCCTACAAAAAAGGCCACGTTCACCCCCAGCCCACTACCACTTGTGAAGATATCCTGGAACTTCCTGATAGTGGATGGTGCCAATTGTCCACTCTCCCCCCAGACCAGGGTCGTTACCCCCTGGTGAAAAGCCGGGGCGATCAAGCGGTCATCCGGATAAGTGGTAATCGACATATCCGCGTAATCGAGATACGCCATATCGATGAGATTGGCCGAATCAATAAAGCCTGGCGCAACAATATGGCCGGAGGCATCGATTATTGTTTTAGCCGTGTCCTGCGGTATTTGGCCGACGAATGCAATTCTTCCGTCTCTGACCCCGACATCAGCTGTGTAGCCCGGACTGCCGGAACCATCGACAACATTGCCTGAGCGGATGAGAATGTCGTAGTCGTAAGAACCTTCCTGCGCAGCAACAAGCGTAGAAATCGAGCTGGTAACCACAGCCACTGCAATGGATAACACAAGACTGATCTTCATGTTCTGGTTACCATTGAAAATCACTCTTTTTTATGTCGGTTGTACACCACTATACCTTGGCTTTGGCATCGATGCACTGATAGGCAACGTGATGTATCTGGTCAATCTTTAGGTCGGCCTCGAAGGGCTACACCTGGCCGAGAGTCGCACAAGACCAGTCCATTGGACTACCCGTGGTGCATGGCGATTCCCAGCCTGTTCCATGAGCATAGGAAGCATCACCGTGAGCAACCAGCGATATGCGCCGGAATTCGAAGACGAAGCCGTTTACCAGGTGCTGGAGCGTGGCTATCCTGTCGCTGATGTCAGCGAGCGGCTGGGGGTATCTGCCCACAGCCTGCACCAGTGGGTCAAGGTGGCAGAGCCCGATAAATCAGATGAGTTGAATGCAGACCTCGAGGAAGCCGAACGGAAGATCCTGAAGTTACGCGCGGACTTGCTCCGCGCTGAAGATGGGCACTGAGGGTACGACTGCGCCGAGCACAGTAGCCGCTGATTGCGATGGTATGTATTTCACCGAGGCTGTGGCCTCCGTTACCAGACATTGCGATGCGGCACGCTAACGCGCCCCGGCCGGAATGTCGGACCATAAGCCCGGCCCCATACTCGCCAATACCATCAACAATCCATTCACAGCAGCTGCTTTCGTTCAAACCAACGGGCTCAGGCTTGGGGATACAGAATCGCAGGCAGGCTCTTGAGCGCATTCAGCCGTGCTTCGTTCCAGGGGTGCTCATAGCTGATACGCAGGCAGTTTTTAAACTGTCCTGTAACTGAAAATAGCGGCCCGGGGGCGATTACGATTCCTTTCTTCAAGGCCCTGGTATATGCAGCCATCGCGTCGACAGAAGCAGCAAGTTCCACCCAAACCGTCAAGCCACCATTGGGACAGCTGACGCGCACCTCGCCCGGCCACTTGCGCAACGCGGAGCGCAGGCCGTCACGCCGCTCCCGGAGCAGGCTGCGCTGTCTCCGCAAGTGTGCCGCAAAGCCGCCATCGCTCATAAACTCGGCGACACCCCTCTGGAGATAGCGACTGGTCGCCAGCTGGGTCACGAGCTTCAACTGCAGGATTCGCGCGTGCCAGCGCGCGCCAGAGATCCAGCCCAGCCTGATATCGCGAGACAGGGATTTGGAAAACGAGCTGCAGAGAATGACTCGATTTTGCGTGTCCAGTGCCTTGAGGGGATCCGGCGTGGCCCCATGAGCTGTGTCCGCATATATATCGTCCTCGATGATTGCCAGGTCATATTGATCGGCGAGAGCCAGAATCCGCTGTTTGGTTTCATCAGGCATCAGCGCTCCGCCCGGCGTCGCGAAAGACGGCGACAAGACACAAGCACGTATTTTCCAGCGCTTGAGCACCTCCTCCAGGCTATCGACATCCATTCCAGTCACGATCGACGTGGGCACCTCAACAACTCTGAGACCGAGCTGCTCCAATAACTGTAGAACACCGTAAAACCCTGGCGACTCGACAGCAACGACATCGCCTTTGTCACAGCATGCGAGCAGCGCAAGAAATAGCGCGTGCTGACAACCGGATGTGATACACAGCTGATCCAGGACGGGATGCCAGCCGCGCCGCGCATTGTGCAGGGCCAGTTGCTCGCGCAGGTAGAGATCTCCTGCTGGCTCATCGTAATAGTGGTAGTCCTCCCTGCGCTGGCGACGCAGGGACCTTCCAATTGCACGGTTAAGTGACATGATGCCGGGGGACAGCTCGCCCGTGTGTGACCCCGGCAGCAAGTCAAAAGCCCCGCTCCTTCGCATAATGTCCTGCAAGACATCGCTGACGGTAACTAAACGCGGCGCAGAAATCAGGCCGCGGCCTGTCGGCTGAGGCTCGCTCTTTGGGGGCAACGCGACGAAGTACCCCACTTTGGGTCGACTCTCCACCAGACCTTGAGCTTCCAGGCGCTGCAAGGCGTGCTGGACCGTGGCGCGAGAAAGCTGCTGCTCCTGACACAGGGTCCTGATCGAAGGCAAGCGGTCTCCCAGCGCCCAGCGCTGTTGCTCAATACCCTTGGCGAGCCACCTTTCAAGCCGCTGGTAAAGATGCTCAGATTCCATCAGCATGCCCGCCAGAATACACAACTGTGCCTATTAATTTTCGTTTCACTGTCCCTGATACTATACAGCGCCCTGGACTACTCTTCCCCTGATATTTCCCGGCAGACCCGCTGCTATGGAACTGGTGAACATGACAGGATGGATAGACTCACAATGTTGGTACGGCAAAAAAATGAAGGACTGACGATCTGGCAGGTCCTGGGCAGTGTCCTTGCATCATTCTTTGGCGTACAAAGCTCCAGGAACCGCGCGCGAGACTTCAACTCCGGCAAGGCGAAGGATTTCATCATAGTCGGCCTTGCGCTGACGGCAGTGTGCTGTTTCACGCTGTTCGTTGTGGTATCGATGGTGATACATCTCAATGCCTGAGCAAGACAGTCTGAAAACCGTGGCCAAAATCAGCGCGACAGGAAAAAGACCGCGCGACTTTGTCTACGTGGATGAATTCTGGCGCGCCGATGAATGCTGGCCACACTACTTTTTCAATGACCAGCTGTGGGTCTACGTCGACAGCTATAACGCCGAACTGGTTGGCGATGAAGATTATTGCAGAATCATCATCGATGCCGGAAAGAACTACAGGTGGCGGTATCAACGCGATCTGCAGGAGCGAGAAAACGTTTTCGACGTCCTGCAGAACATTGTGCGACCTGTTTCAGAAAATCAGCTCAAGAGCCTGGGGTTCACCTTAGACAAGTAACAATTTTTGGACTCTCCGCGATCCATGAAGAGTGCCCGCGACCCAAGCCCATAACCGTCTTCGCCAGGGCGCCGGGCAAAACGCCCAGTCCAACACCACATGCTGGACGCGACACCTCAAACCCTGTAGTTTCAAATTGATTGGCGACTTCGGATTGCCAACAGCTTGTTGCCGGCCACAGCCATCGGAAAGACCACCAGAGTCGGCAATAACCACAACCAAAAAGACTAGCGACCACACTTGGGGAAGAATATGCGAACTCCGTTCTGGGTAGCCGGCGTGTTACTGTCGGCCATAAGCACTGTGTCTAGCGCCGATACCATCAACAGCGACCTGTCCGTCAGAGGCAGCATGTGTGTCGGAGCGGCCTGCACGGATCCGGAGGACTTCGACTTTGACACTCTCCGCCTGAGGGCAGACAACCCGCTTATCAAACTGATCGATACCAGTAACTCCGCGTCGTTCCCTACCAACGACTGGAGCCTCGGCATCACCGATGACGGCGTCCCCGGCCCGACGCGATTCCTGATCCGGGACGAGACCGGTGGACAGGATGCGCTCGTCCTGGACCCTGACGCCGGTGGGGCGGTAAGCCTGGGCGTCGGCTCCACGCCGGTCGATGGTGCGATTTCCGTGGGATCCTCCGGCGCCGAGCGCCGCGTGGTGCACGTCGCCGATGGTATCGCGGACACCGATGCTGCTACCGCCGGGCAGCTCAGTGCAGCCGAAGCCCGCATAGCCAGCGATTTCGCGGCTGAGCTGGCCGCTGACAAGGCCGCGCTCGACGCTGAGATTGCGCTGTTGCAGTCCGAGATCAGCGCGCTCAGTACCCGACTGGATGGATTTGTCACGCTGCTGGGCCTCGAGTGATGGCTTCTCTACTGACGCCGCTCCGACGCAGATTCCTCCTGCGGAAACCCCATCGCGCCATGGCGACGGCGCTGGGGTTCCTGACTTCCCTGACGGCAGGCGCCGCGATCATCAATGACGATGTGCTGGTGCAGGGGCCTGCCTGCGTGGGTTTTGATTGCCCAACAGCGGATGCCCTTGCCCTCCCGGATGACTTGTTCAGCCTGCGAGAGAACAATCTTCGCATTCTATTCTTTCAGGATTCAGCGCCGCAAGAATTGGGAAAGGTCTGGAATCTCCGGGCAAACTCGACCTCCAACTACGGGGCATCGTACTTTCGCCTCGAGTTGAAATCACTGACGAAAGACAATGTACTGATAAGCGATGGCACCGAGCCGCGCTACGATTGCTCAGAGCCCTTTGACCTTGGTTTCCCCGATCAGCAACCACCGCTGGACGGGGTACACCCGCCCGGCGAGGTCGTTCTCATACCGGGACTAAACCCTGACTCGACAGGGCCTGGCGATCTCTATGCCTGTCTGCCGCGCGAAGATTACACCCGCCGCGCCCTGCTCACCATGGAGCCAGAAGGAGCTGTCACACTCGGCTACGGCAGTGTGCGCGAGGCTGGCCATGTTTCCGTGGGCGACACGGGCGCTGAGCGCCAAATCAAACATGTCGCCGACGGGCAGGCCGCCACGGACTTGCTGACCGTGGGTCAGGTCAATGACCTGTCGACACTGGCCGACAAACAGGCTGAACTCGATGCCCTGCGCAGCCAGCTGGCTGCGCTGACGGCGGTGATGGAAAGCCTCGAACAGGCCGACCAGGACGGCGATGGCGTAGCCAATATCGATGATCCCTTCCCCAACGCCAGGGAATCGCTGCCGGCAGATGGCATCGTGATTGGTATTGTTCCCGATACGGCTGCCTCAAGCTGCACACTCGCAACAGGCAGCGCGGTAGCCGCGGCGTCCCTGCCGGCGCCACCCGAGGGCGTGCTGGCGTATGCTACTGCGGCATCGTTCAGCTTGAGCGGCTGCGACATCGGCGAAACGGTCACGGTCACTATCGATTTGGGAGAAGCGCCTCCACGGAACGCCGTGGCTTACAAGATCGGCGAGAGCTGGGTGCCGTTGACCGGCGCCACGATCACCGGCTCGATTCTGAGCTACAGGCTGCAGGACGGTGGCCCCTTCGATGCAGACGGTGTTGCCGACGGCAATATCTCTGACCCGGTAGGGATCGCGTTCCCTCCCCCTGGCATCCCGACCATGAGCAGCCTGGCGCTGGCCTGCCTGACGCTGCTGATGAGCCTGATCGCCTTCGCCAAGGTGCGCGGCAGAAGGCCTGTCTAGTCCACGGTGGGGGCACCCGCCCCCGCCTCCGGCATCTGCAGCAATTCAAGGTAGAGCGGAAATTCCGGATTCTCCAAATAGGCGAACACGGTGTCGGCGTTCCAGCGCTTGTACCAGTAAGGGGTATAACCCACGGTGGCGAGCTGTCTGATCCAGGCGTCGGTATCCGCCACCCGGTAGCGCAGGTGATGCATCCCCTCGCGACCTGACTGGACGAACTCGCTGTGAGGGCTCGCGCCGTCCAGCCACTGGATCAACTCGATCTCGACGTCGCCGCTGCGGCCGAAGGCGATCTTGAGCTTCACATCCTCATTGCGGCCGCGGAACTCGGCGCCGTTTACCGAGCCGTCCAAGAACGTGAACGGGCCGAACACCGGGTCAAACTGTTGCACCCATGCATCCAGATCTTTAACCACGAAACCGATCTGGTCGATGGGCGGCAGGTCCAGTTGCTGCAATTGTGGGTCCTGAGTCATGACGATTACCTCTTGTGACAGGGGGCCCCACGATCTCCCGGAGAGACCGCTGCGCCCGACAGTGATAATGCAATTTTATTAAACTATTGAAGATCGATGACTATTGTAGGCCAAAGGACAGTACATTTTGTTGGAATATGCTGCAAGTTGGCTTTAATATAGTCTCATTAAATAAAGATAAGGGGAAGGTTGTGGACCCGGTCAGACAGCTGGTACAGGAACGCCCGGACTTTTTCGCCAACCGCCCGGCCCACCGGGAGGAGCCCATCCGGATCAATGACTTCATCTGGATGTCGCCCGGCCTTTCCGCCAGCTACATGCTGGTGACCAAGGCGGGACGCATTATCATCAACACCGGCATGGGCTTCGAGGCCCCCGTGCACAAGCGCGCCTTCGACAGCGTCTGCTCCGGTCCCACCCCCTACATTCTCCTCACCCAGGGGCATGTGGACCACGTCGGCGGGGTACAGCTGTTCCGGGAATCGGGCACCCAGCTGATCGCCCAGGCCAACAACGGTGTCTGCCAGCGCGATGACGAGCGGATCCGCGATGTGCGCACCCGACAGGCCCACATCTGGTTCAGGGAGGTATTTGAAGCCAGCGCGAAACTGGCTGCACAGTATCCCGGGGCAATCACCCAGGACATACCCGTACCTGACCTGGTGTTCGAGGACTGCCACCGCTTCGAGCTGGGCGGACTGGAGATCGAGTTGTATGCGGTACCCGGAGGAGAAACAGTAGACAGCTGCGCGATCTGGCTGCCGCAGCACAGGATTCTTTTCTCCGGCAACATGTTTGGCCCGCTGTTTCCACATTTTCCCAACTTCAACACCATTCGCGGCGACAAATACCGGTTTATGGAACCCTACCTGGATTCTCTCCGCCGGGTGCGTGCCCTGGAGCCTGCCATGCTGCTCACTGGTCGCTTCGACCCGATCATCGGCAGCGAGCTGATCCGCCAGTGCCTGGACCGCCTTGAGGGGGCCGTGGACCACGTGCATCGCACAACCCTGGATGGCATGAACGCGGGCAAGGATATCTGGACCCTGATGCGCGAAGTCCAGCTGCCCGAGGAACTCTATGTCGGACAGGGCTACGGCCGGGTGGCCTGGGCGGTGCGCACGCTCTGGGAGTCCTACATGGGCTGGTTCAAGGCCCAGGCGACCAGTGAGCTTTATCCGACGCAGCCGGCGGCTATCTACGGAGACCTGGTCGAGCTGGCAGGGGTGGCTGCGGTGGTGGCCCGTGGTCGCGAACGCCTGGAGAGTGGCGACCCGGAGGGTGCGGAGTTGCTCGCCGAGGCAGCGCTGGCGCACGACCCCCGGTACCACGATGCCCTGGAGCTTGCCCTGGACTGCCACCACGCGCTGCTGGAACGCTCGGGCGCCGGGAACTTCTGGGAAACCGGCTGGCTGCGCACCCGCATTGCCGAGCTACAGCAGCAGCTGCAGGGCTGACAGCCAGAGTCATGGGCAGAACCGGAGAACACCAGCGTCTCACCCCACGCAGTGCGGCGACCCGGGCGCGGCTGGTCAGTGTCGCCGAACGCCTGTTCGCCGAGCGCGGGGTGGAGGGCGTACCCCTCAGCGACATCAACAAGGCGTCCGGTCAGCGCAACGCCAATGCCTGCCAGTACCACTTCGGTGGCCGGGAGGGTTTGCTGCAGGCGATTATCGACAAGCACGTGCCCGGGATTGCCGCCCGTCGCGGCGAATTACTGGACGAGCTGGAGGCCCGGGGCCAGATCACCCTGGAGGGGCTGGTGGATGCGTGGCTGCAGCCGGTGGTGGAGAAACTCCAGGACCCGGATGGCGGCCGGGAATTTATCCGGGTCAATGCGCAGCTGACCGCACAGCATATGCTGTCCCTGCTGAAACCGGGCCAGGGCGCACTGCATGCACCCGGCGCTGCGCGCCTGATCAGCGGCTGGAACCAGGTGCTCGACGCTCTGCCCGCTGCCGTGCGACAACAGCGCCTGCACCTGGCCTCGATCCTGGTCTTCCATGGCCTGGCGGACCACTCGCGGCTGCAGGAACAGCTGGGCGATGATGACCCGGCACACAACACCGGGCTGTTCGTCGCGACCCTGCGCGACAGCATCATCGCCATGCTCGAACAACCTGCCTCTGCTCACTGCCTGAGTACCGCCGCGCTCGTCACCCACACGGCGCCATGAGACCCGGCAGGTCAGGAGCGCCACGCGGCAATGATCAATTTCAATGAACCCAGGACTCACCGACATCGAACCAACAGGAGCAACTCATGCACGCATTGAATCTCCCGGGCACCGAACTCAAGGTCAGCCAGCTGTGCCTGGGCACCAACCAATTCGGCACCAGCCTGGATGATGAGGCGGCCGCCGGGATTCTGGACGCCTTTGCGGCACTGGGCGGCAATTTCATCGATACCGCGCGCTCCTATGGCGACTGGATTCCCGACGTATCGCGCGGCGCCAGTGAACACTGTCTGGGGCGACTGCTGCAACAGCGAGATCGCAGCCAGTGGATCGTCGCCACCAAGGGCTGCGAATTCGACTACCGCGCCGGCGATTTCGCCCTGCGAGTTACCCCGGGGCTGCTGCAGAGAGACCTGGAAGCCAGCCTGGAGGCGCTGCAACTGGAACAGATTGACCTGTACTGGCTACACCGGGATGACCCCGCGCGCCCGATCGCGACCATTGTCGACGCACTGATCGCCGCCCAGCAGGCCGGCACCATTCGTTATTTTGGTTGCTCCAACTGGAGCCCGGAGCGTATCCGCGAGGCCCAGGCCTACGCCCGCAGTATCGGCCACGGCGGCTTTGCCGCCTGCCAACCCATGTGGGGCCTGGCGGAACCGGACCGTGCAAGCATGCAGATGTACTCCCCGGGGGGCTATTATGACGATGGCTACTCGCCGCTGCACACGGCGGGAATAACCATGATTCCCTATTCCAGCCAGAGCCGGGGCTTCTTCCACAAACTGGCAAGCGCTGGCGAGGACGGTCTCCCGGACGACCTGAGCGCACTCTACCTCAACGATGCCAACCGGCGCCGGCTACCGGTGCTGGAAGCGCTCGCGAGGCAGCACGGGGCCACCATCAACCAGATAGCGCTGGCCTACCTGCGCTGCCAGCCACACACCACCGTGCCCATCATCGGCGCCAGTCGCCCCGGGCAGCTGACAGACTCCGACGCGGCCTGTGCCCTGCACCTGACCGCCAACGAACTGGCGGCGCTGCACCAGGCCTGATGCGGGCAATTCGCATGGCCCGGCAGTCCTACGACTACATCATTGTCGGCGGCGGTTCCGCCGGCTGCGTACTGGCTGCGCGCCTGACCGAGGACCCCGCGATCAAGGTGCTGCTGCTGGAAGCCGGGGGCCGGGACTGGAGCCCGCTGCTGCGAGCGCCGGGGGCCCTGCTGCCCATTATGCTGTCCGGCGCCTGGGCCTGGCCCTACGTCTCGCAGCCCCAGTGCCACCTGGAGAACCGCTCGCTCTACACCCCGCGCGGCAAGGTGCTGGGCGGGTCCAGTTCCATCAACGGCATGGTCTACGACCGCGGCGTACCCTCGGACTATGACGGCTGGGCGGCCGGCGGCAATCCCGGCTGGTCCTGGCCCGAAGTGCTGCCCTATTTTCTGCGCGCGGAAACCTACCATCCTGACAACAGCGCCCTGCACGGCCACGATGGCCCCGTCCAGGTAACCCGCACCGGCCTGCGCCACCCTTTTGCCCGGGCGTTTGTCGCCGCAGGACTGGAGGCGGGCCACCCTTGCAATGAAGACACTAACGGCACAGCCCGGGAAGGTTTCGGCCCCGCGGATATCACGGTTGGCAACGGCATTCGCAGCAGCGCCAGCCGCGCCTACCTCGCTCCGGCCCGCAACCGGCGCAACCTCACGGTACTCACCGGCGCCCTGGTGCAGCGTGTGTTGATCGAGCAGCGCCGTGCAGTGGGCGTGGAGTTGCGCCGGGGCGGACAGTGCTTGAGCTACACCGCGACACGAGAGGTGATCCTGAGTGCCGGGGCCATCGCCTCGCCGCAATTGTTGATGCTGTCCGGTATTGGTCCCGCCGGGCATCTGCGGGACCACGGCATTGACCCGGTGCTGGATCTGCCCGGCGTGGGGCAGAACCTGCAGGACCACCTGGCGGCCACGGTGAAGTTCACCTCGCCCGCAAAGATCTCCCTGTTCAAGTACCTCAACCCCCTGCACGGTGCGCTGGCGCTGGCCCGTTATACGCTGCTGCGCAGCGGTCCGCTGGCGGACCCGGGCATGGAGGCGGTGGCCTACCTGAAGTCGGACGCCGATCTGGCCGAGCCTGACCTGAAGTTTCTGCTGTTGCTGGCACTCTATCGCAACCACGGCCGGGAACTGATCCCCCAGCACGGGTTCGGTGTACATATCAATGTCGTAAAACCGGAGAGCACGGGGGAGTTGCGCCTGGCCAGTGCCGACCCCGCGGCAGCGCCGCTGATCAACCAGAACTACCTTGCCAGCGACCGGGATCGCCGGGTACTGCGCCGGGGGATTCGCCTGGCGCGGGAGGTGTTTCGGCAACCAGCCTTCGATCGCTGGCGCGGCGAAGAGCTCGACCCTGGCGTTCAGGTGCAGAGCGACGAGGAGATAGACCGCTATATTCGCCAACAGGCGGATGCCGACTACCACGCCTGCGGCACCTGCCGGATGGGCAACGATGAACGCGCAGTGGTGGACGCTGAGCTGAGACTGCGCGGCATCAATGGCCTGCGCGTCGTGGACGCCTCAGTGATGCCACGACTGGTCAGCGGCAACACCAATATGCCAGTGATTATGGTGGCGGAGAAGGCGTCTGACCTTATCGCCGGCAGGGAATCTCTGCCGCCGCAGCATGGCAGCGATCAATAATCCCGCCTGGCTCTCCGGCAGCGCCGCCTGCCTGACTCGGCGGAATACCCAACTAACCCGGCCTTGCCATCCATCAGGAGATCTACCATGTACGACGACCTCAGGAACCGCGTTGCCATCATCACCGGTGCGGGCAGCGGTATCGGCAGAGCCTGCGCTCTGCGACTCAGCCAGGAAGGCTGCCGGCTGGTGCTCAATGACATAGACGCCATCAGTCTGGAGGCGACCCGCGCGCTGCTGTTGGCACCGGATCTGGCTGTCGGGCTGGTGGCGGATATCGGTGCGCCGGAGACCGCGGACGGGCTCTCGGCGCTGGCGCTGGAGTCCTTCGGTGAACTGCACATCTGGGTCAACAATGCCGCGCTGGTTCGTTGGGGACCGGTGGCAGACTGCCGCAATGACGACTGGGACGCGGTTTTCCGGGTGACGCTGGATGGGGCTTTCTTCGGTATCCGCAGCGCCATCAGTGCCATGCGCCGGAATCAGGACCCAGACCGCGGCTGCATTATCAACATTGCCTCTGGCGCCGCCCTCGCCGGAGAGGAGGGGCTGGGCGCCTACGGCGCGGCCAAGGCTGCCCTGGTCAACCTGACCCGCACCACCGCCGTGGAGCACGCGAAGGAGGGTATTCGCTGCAATGTGATCCTGCCAGGCCCCATCGCCACGCCCGGCATGCTGGCGGCCGCCACACAGGCAGCCGGAAGAGATCGCCAACGCGATTTGTTTCCTGGCGTCATCCCAGGCCAGCTACATCAACGGCGCCAGCCTGAGCGTGGACGGAGGGGTCTCCGCCCGGACCAACTCCCCCCGCTTCAGCCAGACTGCTGCTGGATGAAGTCATCCAGCACCTGGTACAGGTACTGGCAGTCCTCGGTGGTCATGGTGGGATGGCAGGGCAGCATGAGGCCATGGCGCATGACCCGCTCCGCGTTGGGGTAGCCTGCGGGATCCAGGCGGTAGTTCACCTCCTTCATCATCGGCTGCAGGGCCACATGGCCGGAGAATATCACCCGGGTGAAGATACCCGCTTCCTCCAGGTGCACCTGCAGCTTGCGGCGGCTCCAGCCCAGCTCCGGGCGCAGCATCACCGGGTAGCAGATCCAGGTGGTGAAGACCTCGTCGGACACGCGCGGCATGATGAAGTAGTCGCTGCGGCTGTCCATGTACTCGTCGTGCAGGCGGAAGCGTTCCTGGCGCAGCCGGGTGAACTCGTCCAGCTTGTTCAGCTGCTCGTGACCGAAGGCGGCGCCGGCCTCGTTGGGAATGAAGCCATAGCCCAGCTCCTCAAAGATGAACATGCCGTCGTACTCGATATCACCCAGGTCTTCCAGGAAACGGCCGTCGCTGTCTTTCTGCCGGGAACCGTACAGGTACTTTTCCGAAGAGCGACCCCAGGCGCGCAGCATCAGTCCGCGATCCCACAGGGCCGGGTCGTTGACCGCGACCAGACCGCCGTTGCCGAGGCAGGTAATGATGTGAAAGATGGAGAAGCTGGTGATACTGATATCACTGCGAGTGCCCGCCGGGGTACCGCGAAAAGTGCCACCCAGGGTGTCGGCGCTGTCCTCGATGATCTTCAGGCCGTGTTTGTCGGCGATGGCCCGAAGCCGGTCCCAGTCAGGCATGCCGCCGACCAGGTCGGGCACCAGCATGGCCCTGGTCTTCGCAGTAATCAGCGGCTCGATGCGGTCGATATCGATCTGGTAGGTGTCGGGCTCCACATCCACCAGCACCGGTATATGGCCGTTGAGGACGATGCTGGAGATGTCGGTGCCAAAGGTCAGGGTCGGGGTCAGAATCTCGGAGCCGGGCGGCAGGTCCAGCAGGCGCACCGCCAGCAACAGCGCCGAGCTGCCGGAGTTGACCATTACTCCGTATTCCTTGCCCAGCAGTTTGGCGCAGCGACTCTCGAAGCTCGAGGTCTGACCGGCGACTACCATGCTGGTCTCCATCACTTTTACCACGGCGTCGATTTCCTTCCGGTCCAGCATGGCGCCGCCGTAGCGGATTTCTCTCGGGGGTATTCTCATATTGGTTCCTCGGCTTATAGTCAGAGCGATAGCTGTACTGAATACAATCGCAGCCGAGGAAGCCGTCGCCAAGGGATCGAGCACGAAACCCGGCCAGGGGACATTATTTTGCACTCCGACCAGATCAGTGTGCCGGGAATCCCGGCGACGGCGCCTGCTCCTGGCTTCATGCTTGCGCCAGAAGCAGGCCGTCGTCTGGATCGAAACGCGCTGTGCGCAACCGCGCCACCAGCCACTTGAGGCCCTTGCCCATCGCCCGACGGCGCCAGGCTACCGCGATGTCAGTGGCAGCCCTGGGGGTTTCCAGCGTCAGCAGCCGCAAACATCCTTCATTCAGCTGTCGCAAGATGCGATGGCGAGGCAGGTAGCCTACACCCAGCCCGCGGCACTGGGCCTCGATTTTCTGTTCAATCGACGCCACCACCAGCCTGCTGCGACCATCC
The DNA here is from genome assembly GCF_040222615.1 of Haliea sp. Classification (GTDB taxonomy): domain Bacteria; phylum Pseudomonadota; class Gammaproteobacteria; order Pseudomonadales; family Halieaceae; genus Haliea. Next base: position 1,109 of record NZ_JAVKCQ010000129.1, on the reverse strand, counting down.
AGCAGGCCGGAGGAACGCCCGGGAAGATGCCGCGAACTGTCCGCGACCACAACCGTCGGGTAGTCGGCCACGGCCCGCTCCGGAACGGGCTGTGGCAGCAAGGCGAGAGGATGATCACGCGCCACCGCGAATTCAAACACCACTTGCCCCAGCGGATGCAGGCCGAAGCCCGGCCCCGGGGGCGCACCCGCGGCACCGATCACCAGATCACAGCGGCCGTCATTCAGCGCATCCCAGGTTCCCCCAAGGACTTCTTCCACCAGGCGAATCTCCGTTCTCGGCTGTACACGCTGGAACTCCTCGACCACGGCAAACACAACGCCCGGGGAGAGCACGCTGTCGATACCGATGCGCAGCATCGTCTCCCAGCCCTCCGCCGCCTGCCGCGCCAGGGCGCCCAGTTCGTCCGCCGCCAGCAGGATCCGGCGCCCGTGCTCCAGCACAAGTCGGCCAACCGGGGTGAGTTCCGCCCGCCGCCGGCTGCGATCAAACAGTGCCACGCCCAGGTCCTGCTCCAGCTTGTTTACCGTGTAGGACACAGCGGAGGGCACTCTGAACAGTTCCTCTGCGGCAGCGGCGAAGCTGTGTCGCCGGTCGATTGCGTCGAGTACCCGTAGCGCATCCAGAGTCAGGGCTGGAATCATTGGTCAGTAAATTTGATCATTTAAGTCAAAAATCTCCGTTATTAAAAACTAAATCCAGAGAATATAGTAATCACAACAAACAACCAAGCTGACTATTTCAAGGAGAACTACCATGAATAACACCGTCGTGAACCGTATCCTGGCCACTGACAACAGTTTCGCAGGCCTGGCTCTGCGCATCCCTGCCGGCATTATTTTCACCGCCCATGGCGCCCAGAAGCTCTTCGGCAGCTTCGGAGGTTACGGCCTGGAAGGTACTGGCCAGTGGATGGCATCCATTGGCCTCGAGCCCGGCTACCTGATGGCACTGGGCGCCGGCAGTGCCGAGTTCTTTGGCGGCATCGCCCTGCTGCTGGGCTTACTGACCCGCCCTGCCGCGCTGGTCCTGGCGGTCACCATGGTGGTGGCGATTCTGGCGGTGCACGCCGGCAACGGCCTGTTCCTGAGCTATAATGGTTACGAGTT
>NZ_JAVKCQ010000128.1:0-11921 GCF_040222615.1 Haliea sp. | reverse complement strand
CGGGATGAGTGGGGATGGCTGGAGCGCTTTCCCCGCATCCGGATGTTGAGTGAACCGAGGCGCCGTGTGCGCTTTCTCTCACGTCAGGAAGCCGATGCTCTGCTGGAGGCACTGTCGGCGCATCTGCGCCCGGTGGTGTCGTTTGGACTGGCAACTGGCTGCCGGATGGGTGAAATCCTGAACCTGGAATGGCACCGGGTGGATTTTGACCGCCGCGTCGCCTGGCTGGACCACGGCACCACCAAAAACGGCGAGGGACGTGGCATCCCCCTGAACAACGATGCCATTCTCGCCCTGAGGGCGGTCGAGGGAGATCACGGCCGCTGGTGTTTTACGTACCAGAAGAAGCGCATGGAACGTGTGGGCTCTGGCTGGAAGCGTGCACTCAGGCGAGCCGGGATCACGGAATTTCGATTCCATGATCTGCGCCACACCTGGGCCAGTTGGCATGTTACCAACGGCACGTCGTTACAGGAGTTGATGGAACTGGGCGGCTGGAAGTCGTATGAGATGGTGCTGCGCTATGCGCACCTGGCACCGGATCATCTGAGTCACGCCGCGGCGCGTATCGAGCGAACACTAGAGATCGTAGAGCAAAACTCTACGAAAACCCTACGTTCGGTGGATGAAAAGATGGACGTGAAAGCGTAAGTCTTTGAAAAATATGGCGCGCCTGGCACGATTCGAACGTGCGACCGCCTGGTTCGTAGCCAGGTACTCTATCCAGCTGAGCTACAGGCGCGTTGAGGGGCGCTACTATAGGTACCGATCCCTTGATAGTCAAGGGCTTGCAAAGCAAAAAACTGGTCAGCCACCCAGCACACCGCCGGCAACCGCGCCCCGGGACGGGGTGTCCACCAACACCCCGGGGTTCATCATGCCGGCGGGGTCCAGCGCCGCCCTGGCGCCCGCAAAGGCGGCCCGGAACAGGCCCGGCGCCTGCCGGTCATAGCCTCCGGGGCGATGGTCGCGGCCCACGGCGTGGTGGTGGGTCACGGTGCCTCCGAGGGCGACAACGGCTGCGTTGGCGGCCAGCTTGATCTGGCGCCAGCGCCCGAGCACGGCGGCCATGTCGCCGCAGTCGGCGCCGCGGGCATAGAACGTGAAGTAGGGAGCCGGGCCATCCGGGTAGACGTGGGTAAAGCGGCAACTGAGCATCCCCTCAGCCCCGGTTTCCGTGCGGATTGCGCGGCGCACGGCGTCCTGTACGCCCTCGTACAGCGCGTGGAAACGGTCCCAGGTAATCGCCGTTTCAAAGGTGTCGGCGATAACGCCCCGGGGCGTGAGGTAGTTGCGATAGTAGGGCGCGCGCAGGAACTGATTGCGCCAGGCACCCGCCTCGCCCTGGCGATGTTCGCCCTCCTCGGCACCGGTGCTGCGCAGCGAGCGCTGGGCCGCTTGCCGGTCCCACTCGCCGCCGTGATCGGCGACCAGCTCCAGGGCTCGGGCCAGCCACGCGTCCAGCGGGTGGTCCGCAGACTCAAAGGCCAGCACCAGCACCGCGCAGTTACCGTCGCCAACGCCGTTGAGCAGTGCCTCCACCGGATCCAGCAGGCGGCAGTTGCTGGGGAACAGCGCGGCCTGGCTGATCGCCCGCACCGCGGCGCAGGCGCTGGCCATGTTGGCGAAGCGAATGCTGGCGGAGGCACGAAAGCGCGGCCGGTCCTGCACCCGCATCCAGGCCCGGGTGATCAGCCCCAGGGTTCCCTCGGAACCGAGCATCAGCCGATCCGGGGAGGGCCCGGCACCGGAGCCCGGCAGGCGACGGCTCTCCAACATGCCGCGGGGTGTCAGCATGCGGATATTCTCGACAAAATCGTCTATGTGGGTGTACTGGGTGGCGTAGTGGCCGCCGGCGCGGGTCGCGATCCAGCCGCCGAGGGTGGAAAACTGGAAGCTCTGGGGAAAGTGGCGCAGGGTCAGGCCGTGGGGTTTGAGCGCCGTCTCCAGTTCGGGCCCCAGGGCCCCGCCCTCGATCAGCGCGGCGCGGCTGCTGCGGTCGACTTCCAACACCCGGTTCAGGTACTGCAGGTCGATGGACAGCACCAGTGCGTAATCACCCTCGACCGCGCTTTCCACTCCACCACAGACGCTGGTGCCGCCACCAAAGGGCACGACTGCCGCGGAGACACTGCCCGCCCAGGCCAGCAGGTCCTCCAGTTGGGACTCGTCGCGGGGAAAGGCCACCCAGTCCGGCGGCCGCGGCACCGAACGCTGCAGCATCCGCACGCCGTCGGCAAAGGACTTGCCGCAGGCGTGGGTCAGGCGGTCATAGGGAGTGGCCGAGCAGATCGGCGCCAGCGCAGCCGGGGGCCGCAGGGCTGGCGCTGGCAGCGTGAACTCGTCCAGGCGGGGCGTCGTCACCGGGGCGCCTGCGCCGGTCATCCGCACCAGTTGTGCCAGCAGCGCTTCTTCCGCGGGCGCGAGCTGTTCGTCCGCATAGCCCCAGCCCCAGAACCGCAGCTCCCGGCGATGGGCAAGCGACTCGGGCACAGCCGGCGCCGTTTTAGCGGATAAAGCCGGTTCTCGACTCCATGTACAGGCGCAGGGGCAGTTTGCCGTCATCGCGCAGATGGATGATCAGGCCGTAGTTGTCGTGTTCATAATCCGCCACCCACTCGTAGCGAAACTCGGGCAGCAGGTCGATCTGCTCCGGCCGGCGACCGATTACGCGGACCTCTTCCAGCTCCTCGGGGGACACCTTGAGGCGATCCTTCGGGATCGCCAGGGTAATCTTGCGCTCGCCCTCGACATCTCCGGGCTCCACCTCACGCACATCCGTGCCGGAGTCCGCATCCAGGTGCCCCTTGACCAGTTGCAGCCAGCCGGTCTCGGAACTGAGCGGCTCAGCCAGGGTAAGCGGGGCGGCCACCAGGACTGCGCAAAAACAAAGGCTACGGGCGAAGCGTGACATGGTATTCTCCAGTATCGAGCGGCTGTGGCTGCAGCACCGCGGTACGGCGATGATAGCGCAGTTTTCCCGCTACTGCAGATGCCGCGTACTGACAGGCAACTGTCGGCACTGGAACCGGAGAACAATTACCCCTCATGGCACTATTGATACTGGCTGTTACCCTGGCCCTGGGCATCTCGTTTATCTGCTCCATCGCCGAAGCGGTGTTGCTCAGTGTCACCACCGCCTATACCCGGGTTCTGGAGCAGGAGGGAAACCCCTCCGGGCGGCGCCTGCGCAAATTGAAGCATGACGTCGACCGCCCGCTGTCCGCGATCCTGACCCTCAACACCATCGCCCATACCGCCGGCGCCACCGTTGCGGGCGCCCAGGCCGCGGCGGTGCTGGGGAGCAATATGCTGGGGGTGTTCTCCGCGGTGTTGACCTTTCTGATCCTGGTTTTCTCGGAGATTATCCCGAAAACCCTGGGCGCCTATTACTGGCGCCAGCTGGCGCCCCTGATCGCCGCCCTGCTGCAGGGCATGATCATCCTGCTCTACCCCTTTGTCCTGATGTCGAACTGGCTGACCAGCCTCATTGCACGCGGCAAGACCATCCGCGGCCTGAGCCGGGAGGAGTTCGTGGTAATGGCTGAACTGGGGGAGATGGAGGGCGAACTGGCCAATAACGAGTCACGTATTCTGCTCAACCTGCTGTCCCTGCGGGACCAGACCGTAAGCGCAGTGATGACCCCGCGGCCGGTGCTCTTCAGCCTCCCCCAGGACATGCGGGTGGAGGAATTTTTCCACAGCCACGGCGACCAGCCCTACTCGCGCATTCCGATCTACGGTGAGAACCAGGACGACGTAACGGGGTTTGTCCTGCGCGGCCAGCTCATGCAGGCCCAGGCCAAAGGTGAAATTGACAGGACCCTGCGCGAGTTCCGTCGTCAGCTGCCGGCGCTGGTCGGTGCGATCGACCTGCTACGGGCCTTCGAGGAGCTGCTGGCAAAAGACGTACACATGATGCTGGTGGTGGACGAATACGGCGGCGTCGACGGCGTCATTGCCCTGGAGGACATCTTCGAGAGTCTGGTGGGGAGGGAGATCGTCGATGAATCAGACCGCACTGCGGATCTGCAAAAACTGGCGCGACGACTGGGGGAGCACAGAACCCGTCAACTGGGAGTCAAGCCGGCCACCGGAGCCCCCCCTGACGATACCTGAATTGCTGATGCGGTGACGGCCCGCCAAACACTCCTGGACCCGGTGTAAGGAGTGCCCCGGGTCAAGACAATTTGGCGGGCGTCACCACGACGCCATCACTTGTCCATTGCACCCTTGATGGCGTCGTCAGCGTCCTCGGCCATTTTCCCTGCCTTGGCAGCGGCATCATCCACGGCCTGCTCGGCATCGTGCATCATGTCTTCCCCCTTCTGCTTGGCGTCATGCATCATGTCTTCGCCCATTTGCTTGGCGTCATGCATGGCGTCCTCGCCCATCTCTTTGCCGCTATCCATGGCATCGCCTGCCGCGTCGCTCGTATCGTCCCATGCGCTTGAGGCTGAATCCATGGCATCACCAGCAGCCGCGGATACCGTGCTGCCGGCTTCCTCCGCCTTTTCTACCACAGTGCTCATGGCATCTGATGCAGATTGCTGCGCCTCTTGGGCCTCTTCCTTGCTGCAAGCCGCCAGGCCCATGGTCATCAGCGCTGCCAGTGCCGCACCCGTCAACTGTCTTGTTTTCATACAATGCCCCTTCATAGTTGTGTCGTTTTGTCCCGACAGGACTCTTTGAGACTACACAGCAATGCGGATGGAGTAAAGCCACAGCCATGTCACAGATCAATGCCTCAGCCCGCAACGATGTCGGGGTACATCCTCGCGAGTCGCTGCAACAGGGCATTCTGGGCGCCGACCGTCACGCCCTCGCGCACCATGGAGCGAATCAGGTCATCGACCAGACTGTTGAACTGGGCCGGGGTGATCGCCAGGTGCCGGTGGGTCTCCGCCATCGAATCGCCACTGTAGCGGCAGGGTCCGTCGGCGATCTCGCACAACTGTTCGGCGAGCTTGGTCCGGAAGCGGTCGATATCGGTATCGGCGAACAGCGGAAGCAGGAGAGGGTCCTCGGCGATTTCCCACAGCAGACCGGCAACGATTCGTTCGATACCCGGCGTGCCACCCAGGCGGTCGAACAGGGTGCGCTCCTCGCGGGTCGCGGTGCCACAGGCAGCGAGCCCCAGCATCGCCACTAACAGCAGTTTGCGCAGCGAGGACATCCGCACCCCCTATTGATTCAACTGCAGCGACAGATACCAGCCACCCTGCCCGGGCAAGCCGGCAATGCTGCCGAGGTCGGTCCACGCCAGCACCGCGGCAAAGCGCTTGCCGGGGAACCAGCCGACAAAGACATCCGCCCAGTCGTCTTCTTCAGCGGCGGCGAGTTGATCGGGCTTCTGCCGGTACTCCGCGCCCAGAACCCACTGCCGATTGAGAAAAATCCCGGCAGAGGCCTCCAACCGCAGTTCCCGCTCATTGCCAAACCCCAGCAGACCGGCCTGGTGGGCAGCGGTGGAGCGCAGGGTGATATTGGCGAACAGGTTGCGCCCGAGCAGCCCGTTGAGCCACAGTTTACTGGCCGCCAGATACACATCCACGCCGCTGCCCGAGGTCGCGCCCAGGGCCGTCGGCACTGCCATGTCCCGATTGCGCTTGTACTGCAGGCCCGCGCTCAGCTGGGGCAACCGGGTGTACACCAGGTCCCCCGCCAGCCGCAGCTTGGCGCCAAAGATATCCTGGCTGATCTCAAGGTCCAGCGGCAACACATCCAGCTGCTGGCGACTGGCACTGAACTCCAGCCGATTCTCGATACCGACACTGATCGAACGCACATCGAGCTGGAAATCGTCGACCCCGACCCGGGTCAGTGACACAGCCCCACCCCACTCGCCGCTGTCCCCGTAGCCGCTGATCACCGCCCAGGGAACCAGGCCGCCACCAGCCGCGCCCTCGAAACTGGTTGCCCCTGCCGTCGCCAGCAGCTTGCTGTCAGCCTGTGTGGCGACTGCCATCCCCAGGCCCAGCAGGACGGTGAGGCCGGTTCGAATCCAGTCAGGCATAGCGCTCCTCTGAAATTGCCCGCACCTCGGGTGGGGGCGCTGCCAGCCAGCTCTGTAGCGCGGAGGCCGTCATCGGTCGAGCCAGGTAGTAGCCTTGCACCGAATCGCAGCCCATGTCCTGCAGCATGTGCAGGGACGCCAGATTCTCCACACCCTCCGCCACCACCTTGAGTCCCAGGTAGTGGGCCATTTCAATGGTGGAGCGCACAATTTTCTGGTCATCGCCGTCCCGGTCCAGATTCAGGATCAGGCTCTTGTCGATCTTCAGTTCCTGCACAGGCAGCATCTTGAGCTGAGCCAGGGACGAGAATCCGGTACCGAAATCGTCTATCGCCAGGCAGATACCAGCCTCTTCGAACTCGCGGATATTCGCCAGCGCAACGTCCATATCCGCCATCATCATGGTTTCCGTGACCTCGATGACAAGCGCCGAGCTGTCGAGGCCGGACGCCTGCAGGGAGTCGATGACATGGCGCACGAACCCGGCCTGCAGGATATCGGCGCCCGAGAGATTGACACACGCGGTGAGTTCAATGCCGGCCCCTTGCCAGTCCTGTAGCTGTCCCAGTACCTGCTTCAGCACGATGACGCTGATGGCGGTGATGATCCCGGTCTGCTCGGCAACCGGGATAAATTCATCGGGATAGACTGCGCCCAGCTCAGTATCGGTCCAGCGCATCAACGCCTCGACCTGCAGCACGCGATGGGCGTGGAGATCATACTTGGGCTGGTAGAAAACCGTGAAGTTCTCGGCATCGACCGCGGCCTGCAGACGGTGTGCCAGGGTGATCTGGCGCAGGTGAACCTCATCCTGGCCAATCCGGTAGACCGACCAGCCGCCACTGGCGCTGCGGGCGGTGCCCAGGGCAATCTGCGCCCGCCGCACCAGCTCGTCGAACCGCTGTCCGTGCTGGGGGGCAAACACGAAACCCAGCAGCGGTTCCAGACGCACCGGCACGCCGCCAATCAGCAATGGTGCAGTGAAATCGTCACGCAATTTCTGCACCACCGCTTCGACCCCGGCATGGGTAAGATCCTCGAAGAACAACAGGATCTGCGAATCCGCCACTCTCGCGGCAATATCGCCCCGGCGCAGGCTGGTACTGATCCGCTCGGCAATCTGTTGCAATACGGCATCGCTGAATTCGCTGCCGTAGAGATCGGTGAGCTGCTGCAGGTTCTCCAGCTCCAGCAAGCCCATGCCGAACTGGTTGCGCTGTGGGCTCTCGTTCATCCGGCTGTTGAACACCGAATTGATATAGTACCGGTTGGGCAACTGGGTCAGCATGTCATGCTGTGCCTGGTGACGAATGCGCGCCTCCCTTTCGGACACGGTGTCCTGCATCAGGTTGAGAGTATCCGCGAGCATGCCGAACTCCTCCCCTACCGCCAGTTCTATCCGCCGCGAGTAGTTGCCATCCGTAATGCGACGGGCGGCGTCGACCAGCGCATAGATCGGCTGGGTAACGCTGCGAGCAATGACCAGCGCAGTGAAACCGGCCAGGCCGAGGGCGACGAAGCCGATAATCAACATCTGCTGGCGCAGCGGTCGATAGTTGTTCAGTGCCTGTTCCAGAGACTGAGACAAGACGGCCACTACCTCCTGCCCCTCCTCCCGCAGCAAATCCACATCCCGGCTCAGCCAGCCGGCCTCAGCCAGGCTCTCGGCAAGCCGGGACGCCACGCCCGAGGAGGAATCCCCTGCCTGCAGGCCGGCAGTGAGAGCCGGCGACAGGGTGGACTCCAGTACCCTGGCTCCGCGTCCCGCGGCGTGGGCCACCAGCGTAATATCGGCGTTGGTAATGGCTCGCAGTTCTTCCAGCATGGAGCCATCGACCGCCGTTGCCAGCCCGACCCAGCCCAGCAGGTCCGGCGCCAGGACCGGCACCAGGACCAGCTGAAACGTCTGCCCGTCGAACAGGGTAAGAATGGCGGCTGCCTGCCTGCTGCCGCTCGCCACCAACGCCGCAGCGCTTGCCGGCAAGCGCGCAACCGGGTGGGTGCTGAGCAATACCTCCCCGCTCCGGGACAGCATGACCACAAAATCCGCGTTGATCCGCTCACCGTGGTTGGCAAGCGCGCTGAGCATGGTCGCCTCTTCGCCAGTGGCGATCGCACGCTTGAAGGCAAAATCCCCCGCCAGCAGCTCGGCCCGGTTCCGCAGCTGTTCCCGATCGTCCTGCAGCAGGGAACGAAATACCCGCTCCACCACACCCAGTTCGGCGCGCACAAGATCTTCAACGGCATTGGTGGACGCGCGCATGACCGCCAGCAGGCTGCTGGCCAGAGTCACCGCCAGCAGACCGACTATGAACAGCAGAAGGCTATTGCGGAAGCTGGTTCGCATCACGTGAAAAGCGCTTCAGCAGGCTCTCCAGTTCAGCGTTGCTCTTGCCCACCTGCGGATCCTCCCAGGCCAGGGGCAGCTCCAGCGCCAGGGTATCCCCGGTAGCGGGGTCGAGAGTAACTTCCATCTCGGCCTCCAGCTGCGGGTGCCAGATGCGCAGCAGGCTGGCGGTCTGTGCCTCGCTCCAGCGCAGGGTCGCATGACCGTCGGCATCGCTGACAACCGCCGTGGGATCGGTGCTGACGTAGAGATAGGCCTTCATGCTGTCGTGAATATTGCAGCCCAAAGTAACGATTCCGGGATTGTGGAATGCCACCGGCGGCGCATCATTGGCGCGAAACAGTTTGAGCTCGAAACTATTGCCCTCGGAGAACGAGTAGACATGGTGCCGGGTATCGTCGCTGTTGGGAAAACTGACCTCCGTACCGGGGCTGATGACCGTGACATGCGGCTGGAATCGCCGTTCGCGCTGGTCCACAGCCGCACCCCGCCGCGGTGCCGCAGGCGCCGGATCGACGCCCGGCAACATGAGCACGGCAAACGGCACCGGCCGACCGTCGCTGCCGGTAAGTTGTACGGCAAGAGTCCCCGCCACGGCGGAAGACAGGCACCCCACAAGCGCCGTCACCAACCCGAGAGTCATTGCCAGTGTCTTTCCCACACCATCCACCCAAGCCCACATCCGGGCAGAGTATACCCGAGTCAGGCAAAGTCCTGCTTTTCCATCCACGGAATCATGCGTTCGAAGGCAGCTTCGATCCGGTCGATGGAGGTGGAATAGCTGATCCGCAGCGCATTGCCGCAGGACTCACCGAAGGTCTGCCCGGGAATGGTGCAGACACCGGTTTCCTTGAGCAACCGCAGGGCCACGTTGTTGCCGTTGATACCCTCCGGCAGCGATGGAAACATGTAGAACGCGCCCTCCGGTTTGTAGCCGGTCAGGTAGGGGGTCTGGTCGACCAACTCGATAAGCCGGTCCCGGCGGCGGCTGTACTCCGCCAGCATGTCGTTGACGAAGGTGCGCTCGCCCTTGAGTGCCGCCACCCCCGCCCACTGGCAGGGCGTGTTGGCCACGGTAGTGGTGAACATGTGGTAGCGGCGCAGTTTGCGGATAGCGCCCTGGCTGGCGATCAGCCAGCCAACCCGCATTCCGGCCATGCTGAAAGTCTTGGAGAAACTGCTGACCACCATCACATGGTCCAGGTCCGAACAGCAGGACAGCACACTGGGAAAGGGCTTGCCGTCATATACCAGATGATCATAGACCTCGTCGCTGATCACATAGATGCCGCGATAGGCGGCCTCCTCCACGATCGCTTCAATGGTCTCCCGCGGATATACCGTGCCGGTGGGATTGCTGGGGGAATTGAGCACCACGGCACAGGTGTTCTGGTCCATGGCGTCGATCACTTCCTGGGGATCGAGTTGGTGATTGTGTTCGGCGCGGGTGGCGATGCTCTTGACGCTGCCACCGTTCATGCGGATCAGCGGTGCGTAGAGCATGAAGGCGGGATCCGGGACAATGAATTCCCGGCCCGGTGCCGAGGTGGACGTCAGGGCCAGGTAGATCGCCTCGGTGGCGCCGGTGGTTACCAGGATATTCTCCGGCAGCAGGCTACGCTGGTAGCGCTCCCCGTAGTATTCCGCCAGAGCCTCCAGCAGTTCGGGGAGCCCGGCATCCATGGTGTAACCGGTCTGGCCGGCGTGCAGGGCGTCCACCGTTGCGTCGACCACATGGCGTGGCGCCAGCAGGTCCGGCTGGCCAATGGACAGGTGAATCACATCGTCCATGGTCGCCGCCAGATTCACCATCTTGCGGATTCCCGGCATCGGAATGGCCAGCAGGGCAGGGTTCCAGATCGGGTCCTCGGACTCGTAGAAATCGATATCGATATCGCTCATGGCAGCGTCCTCGTCTGGGGAGCGGCCTGCTGGTAGGCATGGCCGGCGCGCAGTACCAGCGCATCGTTGTAGCGGGCGCCCACCAGCTGCAGCCCGATCGGCAGACCTTCGCGACAGAACCCACAGGGCACACTGAGGGCCGGCTGCCCGGTCAGGTTGAAAGGATAGGTGAAGGGCGTCCAGGTGGGCCAGCGGGTGCTGGGCCAATCCTCCGGCACCTCCCGATTCAGCCCGAAGGCCGTGATCGGCAGGGTCGGGGTCAGCAGGAGATCGTACTTCTGGTGAAACTGGGCCATGCGCTCGCAGAGCTGGCCGCGCTCGTTGTTGGCCGCCAGGTAGTCCAGCACGCTCAGCCTGGCCGCCTTTTCGGCCACCTGCACCAGCTGCGGGTCCATCAGTTCACGCTTGCGGGTGCCGAGGTCGCGCAGGGCATTGGCGGCGCCGCTGTAGAACAGATGGCCAAAGGCACCCAGGGGATCACTGAAGCTGGGGTCAACCTCGGTGACCGTGGCGCCAAGTTCGCGCAGCACCCCTGCCGCCACCGCGACGGCGCGCTCTATCTCGGGGTTGACATCGACGTGACCAAGGTTGGCGCTGAACGCGATCTTCAGTCCCGCGATACCTGCGCCGAGGCCCGCCTGGTAATCAATGCCACGCCGCGGCACCGCGTGCGCGTCGCGGATGTCCGGCTCCGACAACACGTTCATCAGCAGAGCGCAATCCTCCACCGTCCGCGCCATGGGGCCCGCATGGGCAAGGGTGCCAAAGGGACTTGGGGGCCAGTGCGGGACTTCGCCGAAGGACGGCTTGAAGCCGACAATACCGCAGAACGCTGCCGGAATACGGATGGAGCCGCCGGCATCGGTGCCCAGTGCCAGGGGCGCCATCTTCGCCGCCAGTGCCGCCGCCGAGCCGCCGCTGGAACCACCCGCCGTACGCTGCATATCCCAGGGATTGCAGGTGGTCCCGTGCAGCGGGCTGTCAGTCACAGCCTTCCAGCCGAATTCCGGTGTCGTGGTCTTGCCCAGGGGAACGTAGCCGTGGCGCTCCATAGCAGCCACCGCCGGCGCTGACTTGCCCATCTGCGCGGCCGGGTCGACCGTCTTCGAGCCGCGGCGGGTGGGCCACGCGGGAGTCAGGAACAGGTCCTTGATCGCAACCGGGACGCCGTCCACAACGCCCCTGACCTGATCCGTGCGGTAGCGCTGCTCAGACTCCTGCGCGCAGCGCAGGGTGGTTTCCGGGTCCACCAGGCAGAAGGCATTCACATCGCCGTCCAGCTGCCCGATGCGGTCGAGAGCCGCGCGGCTGACCTCGACCGGGGACAGCCCACCTTGGCGGAACTGTTCCAGCAGCGCTGTTGCACTCAGCGCAGTAATATCCTCACTCATCGACCGCTCCCTCTGCCTGCACTCACACTACTGAGTGGCGCTTGTTGCTGTCAACTCCGCTCGCCTGGTTCCGGCGGTGATCTGGCGGCAGCCGGGCTGCTCCATCGGTAGCTCGGTCGGTGGCTTCGTCGGTGGCTTCGTTTGTGTGGCGGCCTGGCGGCCGCTGCGTCGCTCCGGGAGGCGGGGACTCCGCTACTCCATTGCGGGCGCATGCGGCGCGCGTTCCTGCGGTGATCTTGCGCTGCCGTCTGGCCGCGCACGGGGT
>NZ_JAVKCQ010000127.1:0-8072 GCF_040222615.1 Haliea sp. | reverse complement strand
GGTTTACTGCAGCGGGAACCACTCCCCGGCGCTGGTGACCTGCAGGCGCCCCTCTCTCTCCTCGGCGCTTTCGACCAGGCGATACCAGGCGGCCCGCGACAGCAGGGCACTGAGACCGTGGGGGAGCACCATGGCGGCGACATCGCCCACGGCGGGCTCCAGGAACAGGGGATGCTCCCGGTCAATGGGGACTTCGCGCCCGGTGTTCAACCGCGCCAGGAGCAGCGGATGCTCCGCGTCTTTGCGCGTGTTGATCTCGGTGACGATGAGGGGGTGCAGATCGACCTGGATCCGCCACTTCTCGCCGGGAGTGACCAGATAGTACTCTCCGTCTTCTTCCCGGCGCAGAATACTGGCGAACAACCGTACAATGGCCTCGCGGGCAATGACCCTGCCCTCGTGGTACCAGCTGCCGTCTGCGGCAATGCGAATGTCAATGTCTCCCGAGAGCGGCGGGTGCCAGCGTTCCAGGGGAGGATTATCGAAGTTACGAGCCTTGCGAGCCTGGCTCGCAAGGGCGTCCAGTACGTCGGCCATGGTCCTTGCCTCCGGTTCGGATGGGCCGGCCGGAGTCAGCCGGCTATGGAATTACCCTGACGTTGACAACACCCTCCAGCGCCCGCATTGAGGCCAGGCTGGACTCGGCGGGGCAGATATCCATATCGATCAGGTTGTAGGCGATGTCGTCACGGCTCTTGTTCAGCATATCGACGACGTTGATGTTCAACTCTGCCAGAATGGACAGCACGCTGCCCAGGATTTTCGGCACATTGGTGTTGGTCACCGCCAGTCGACAGCCGCCCGCGCGCTCGAGTTGCAGGGTCGGGAAGTTCACGGCGTTGCGGATATTGCCGTTCTCGAGAAAGTCCCGCAACTGGTCGGCCGCCATGATGGCGCAGTTGTCTTCGGCCTCGTCTGTACTGGCGCCAATGTGCGGCATCAGTACGACATCCTTGCGCCCAATCAGCGCGGGGCTGGGGAAGTCAGCGATGTACTTGCGCAACTGGCCACGCTCCAGCGCCGCCAGCAGTGCGCTTTCGTCGACGATCTCCTGGCGGGCAAAATTCAGCAGGCAGGTGTGGGCCGGCATGGCCGCCAGCAGTTCGGCATTGACCAGCCCGCGGGTGGACTCCAGCGCCGGCAAGTGCAGCGTGATGTAATCACTGCGGGCGAAAACAGCCGACAGCGTATCCGCCTTGCGGACCTGACTCGATAGCCGCCAGGCGGCATCAACTGACAGTGCCGGGTCATAGCCAATCACATCCATGCCCAGGGTCAGGGCCATGTCCGCCACCAGTGAACCGATGGCACCGAGCCCGACGATACCCAGGGTCTTGCCGCGCAACTCGTTGCCCTTGAAGTGCTTCTTGTTCGCCTCCAGGGTCTGGTGCAGTTCCGCGGAGTCGCTGATACCGGCGAGGCCATCGACGTAGGCAAGACCTTCGACGATGCCCCTGGAGCCCAGCAGTAAACCAGCAGCAACAAGTTCCTTGACTGCATTGGCGTTGGCGCCCGGGGAATTGAATACAGGGATGCCCCGGCGGGTACATTCCGCCACCGGAATATTGTTGACTCCGGCACCCGCGCGGGCGATTGCCAGTACCGAATCGGCTATGTCGGCAACCAGAAGTTTATGGGAGCGCAGGAGAATCGCGTCGGGGTGGGTAAATTCACTGGCGATCTCATAGCCTTCGCGGGGCAGGCGCTCCAACCCCTTCACCGATATCTGGTTGAGCGTGAGAATACGTCTGGCCATGATGTCTGTCAGATTCCTGTCGTTGGGGCTTTAAAGAACGGAAATATCCGCCTCGTCGCGAAGCTGCTGTTCGTGTTCAACCTGCAGTACAGCGCCGAACTCGCCTCCGATCCGCTGGCTCAGGGCGCGCTGCTGCTCCACCGGCAGCGCGGCCAGTTCGCCCGCCTCCACCCGCACCAGCTCAAGCACCCGGGCATCACCGGAATTTTCGATAACGTAGTCGAGCATCGGGCCGGATGCCGGTGCCGGCAGGCTGAATGCGCGCTGCAGCACGACTCCCGGTACGGTGCGGTTGTCACGGCGGGCACCGAGCTCAACCTGCCAGTCATATCCTTCCCGCAGCGCCAGCGACTCTACCGTCTCTTCGCCAGCTGCCAGCGCCGCGACTGCCTGTTCGGCGGCACGGGCAAGTTGCTCCCGTGCGCGCTCCCGGGTCAGGGCCACGACAATTTCCTCACGTACCGCTTCCAGCGGCTGGAGTTCGGGCTTGTTGTGCTGATGCAGGCTTACCGCCACAAAGCGGTCGCTGCCTAGCTCGACCACTTCGCTGTTGTGGCCCAGCTCCAGAACATCCTCGGAAAACGCAGCGCGCAGGATCGCCGGCGCTGCCAGCGGACCGGTCTGCTGGTCGCGGGAAACCGGTTCACTGCGCTTGACTTCGACGCCCAACTCCTCGGCCGGGCGCGCCAGGCTGCTGGCGGTGAATACGAGATCGCGCAGCTTCTCCACCGCCAGCAACAGGGCAACCCGGGCCTCACGGTCCTGCAGCCGCGCCTCGAGTTGCGGGCGCAGTTCCTCAAGGCTCGGAGGGTCGGAATCCCGCCGCTCGGTCACCCGCAGGATATGGGTACCGGCGTCGGTCACCACAGGGGAGGAAACGGCGTTTACCTCCAGGCTGGCAATAGCCTCTTCCATTTCCTCGGGAAACGCATCGCCGGCGCTGAAGCCCAGATCACCGCCGTTGCTCGCTGAACCTATATCATCGGAGCGTTCCGCAGCGACCGACGCGAAGTCCTCTCCTGCAGCCAGAGCCGCCTGCACCGCTTCGATGCGGCCGTTGAACTCCGCCTCGGTTTCGCCATCAGCTCGCTCCAGCAGAATGTGGGCTACCCGGTTCTCGGTCTGGTATTGATAGCTGTCGACCTCAATCCTGTACTCTTCCTCCAGGTCGCGCTCGGCAACTGGCTGACGAAAATCGTCCAGCGTCAGCTCCACATAGTTCAGCTCGACCGTTTCGGGGCTCATGAAGCGTTCTTCGTTGGACCGGTACCAGGCCTCGATTTCATCACTATCGGGCTCCGACGATGACGAAAAGGACTCCAGGGGAATGGTCAGGTACCGGATGTCTCGCTGCTCCGCCAGGATGCGGGCGTTCAGCGTCAGCTCGGCGGGCGTTGCGAAATCGCTGCCACTGAGACCCGCCCGCAGCTGATTGAGGATCAGATCATCCTTCAGCGCCAGCTTGAATGTCCCCGGGGTATAGCCCGCTGACGCCAGCATGCTCTTGTACATCTCGGGCGAGAACTGGCCGTCAAGCTGGAATTGTTCCATGCCGGCAATCACTGCGCCCAGTTCCACTTCGGATATCGTCAACCCCATGTCGCGGGCAGCCTGCATCAACAGTTTGCGATTGATGATGCCTTCCAGCGCCCGCGCGCTAAGGCGCTGTTCGTCCAACATCTGCGGGTCGAGGTCATCACCCATCATTGCGATCAACTGCCGACGCTGGGTGTCGACCGCCTGCTGCAACTCGACAGGGTTGACCGACTCGCCGTTCACCTCGGCAACGCTGCTGCCGCCACCACCGAGCAAAATGGATTCAATGCCAAAGAGGGCAAAGGAAACAACTATCAGACCGATGACAACCTTGGCTGTGGTTCCCTGGGTGCTCTTGCGAATATCCTGAAGCATGGGTCATTTTTCCACTGTGTAGCAACAAAAAAGCGCACTCTTGAGTGCGCCTTTCCCTGGGTAATTACCGTATCGCTGGTGGAGCTGCAAGGCTGTCGAAAACGGCGCCGAAGGCTCCGCCGGGATACTGCGACTCAGGGGTTGACGGCATCCTTGAGCGTCTTGCCAGGTTTGAACCCGGGCACATTGGACGCCTTGATCTGGATGGTCTGTCCGGTTTGCGGATTACGGCCTTCGCGTGCCGCGCGGTGTTTGACGGCGAAAGTGCCGAAGCCTACCAGTGTTACCTGGTCACCTTTGCTGAGCGCTTCGGTGATGCTGTCGACAATGGCGTCCAGTGCGCGCCCGGCAGAAGCCTTGGGCAGGTCGGCGGAAGCGGCGATGGCATCGATGAGTTCGGTCTTGTTCACAAGTATCCCCTTGGGCTGTTAACTGATAAAAAGTTGTTTTGGTAGCTGCAGCACTCTGCGGCCAAACTAAAGACAATGTAGCGGCGCCAGAAATATTTCCAATTTTTCTATCTGGCGTCCACTAGCGCTGAAAGCGGGAGAATCACCTCGGGATTCAGGGGCTCGACTGTATACCAGAGCCGAGTTCACGGTCAACCGATACCCCTGTTTCAGTGCGTATTTATCCGGTTTTTCTCGCCCTGCCCCGCATCCTGACCGGTACCTGGCGCCGGCGCCAGATACTCCTCATCGGTCAGCGGTTTGGGCATGTGCTCGAGGGCGATGGCCAACACTTCGTCGATCCATTTCACGGGCCGGATCTCCAGATGCTGCTTGATGTTATCCGGCACCTCTTTCAAGTCGCGCTCGTTTTCCTTCGGAATGATGACCGTCTTGATCCCGCCCCGGCGCGCCGCCAGCAGCTTTTCCTTGAGACCGCCGATGGGCAGCACCTCGCCGCGCAGGGTAATCTCCCCGGTCATGGCCACGTCGGCGCGCACCGCAATACCGGTGCACACTGATACCAGAGCGGTACACATGGCCACACCGGCGCTGGGACCGTCTTTCGGGGTTGCACCCTCGGGCACGTGGATGTGCACGTCGTGCTTCTCATGCCACGATGCGGGAATACCCAGCATCTGCGAACGGCTGCGCACCACCGTGGTGGCGGCCTGGATGGACTCCTGCATCACATCGCCCAGGGATCCAGTCTTGACGTAGCGGCCCTTGCCGGCCACTGAAGCCGCCTCGATGGTGAGCAGCTCACCACCGACCGAGGTCCAGGCAAGCCCGGTGACCTGGCCGACTTTGTTTTCATCCTCGGCAATTCCGTAGTTGAACTTGCGTACGCCCAGCAGGTCCGGGAGCATTTCCGCGGTTACCGTGGTATTGGCACTACTCTCCTTCAGCGCGAAGCGCTTGACCATTTTGCGGCAGATCTTGGCAATCTCGCGCTCCAGGGCCCGCACGCCGGCTTCCCGCGTGTAGTAGCGAATGATGTCGATCACCGTGCCCTCGGCGATGCTGATTTCGTCCTTGGCCAGGCCGTTTTGCCGCAGCTGCTTGGGAACCAGATAGCGCTCGGCGATGTTGACCTTCTCATCCTCGGTGTAACCCGGGATACGGATCACTTCCATCCGATCCAGCAGGGGGCCCGGGATGTTCATGGTATTGGAGGTACAGACGAACATGACATCGGACAGGTCGTAGTCGACTTCGAGATAGTGGTCATTGAAGGCGTGATTCTGCTCCGGGTCCAGCACCTCCAGCATGGCGGACGCCGGGTCACCGCGATGGTCCATGCCCATTTTGTCGATCTCATCGAGCAGGAACAGCGGGTTGCGAACCCCGGCCTTGGACATCTTTTGCAACAGCTTGCCGGGCATGGAGCCGATATAGGTCCGACGGTGCCCGCGGATCTCCGCTTCGTCCCGCACGCCGCCCAGAGCCATGCGCACAAACTTGCGATTGGTGGCGCGGGCGAGGGATTCGCCCAGCGACGTCTTGCCGACGCCGGGAGGACCTACCAGACACAACACCGGCCCCTTGATTTTGCGCACGCGCTTCTGCACCGCCAGATATTCGAGGATCCTCTCCTTGACTTCCTCAAGCCCGAAATGGTCCTCGTTGAGGATGGTGGATGCACGCTTCAGGTCATGCTTGACCTTGCTCCGCTTGGACCAGGGCACACTGACCATCCAGTCGATGTAGCTGCGGACTACCGACGCCTCGGCGGACATCGGCGACATCATCTTCAGCTTGTTGAGTTCTCCCAGCGCCTTGGTCCTGGCCTCGTCGGGCATGCGCGCATCCTCGATGCGGGCCTGCAGGTCATCCAGCTCGCTGGGGGCCTCGTCGAGATCTCCCAGTTCTTTCTGGATCGCCTTCATCTGTTCGTTCAGATAGTACTCGCGCTGGCTTTTTTCCATCTGTTTCTTGACCCGGCCACGGATGCGCTTCTCGACCTGGAACAGGTCGATTTCCGCCTCCATCAGCCCCATCAGATGTTCCAGGCGCGCCCGTACCTGGGCGATTTCCAGGATCTTTTGCTTTTCCTGCAAATCCACACTCATATGCGCGGCGATCGTGTCCGCAAGTCGCCCGGGCTCATCAATACCCGACAGGGAGGTCAGCACCTCGGCCGGAACTTTCTTGCTTAAGTTGACGTATTTTTCGAACTGGGAGATGGTTGAGCGCAGCAGGCCCTCGGCCTCGGCGTCAGGGATGTCGTCGCTTTCGATTTCGCGTACGCCGGCCACTGTGAAACGCCCGTCATCGTTGACGTTATCCAGCACAGCCCGGTAGCTTCCTTCAACCAGCACCTTGATGGTGCCATCGGGCAGCTTCAACAACTGCAGGATGTTGGACACCGTGCCGACCTGATAGATGTCATCCACCCCCGGGTTGTCATCCGCGGCATTGCGTTGTGCGACCAGCAGTACCTGCTTGCCGCCGGTCATGGCATCTTCCAGTGCCTCAACGGATTTTTCCCGCCCGACAAACAGCGGCAGCACCATATGCGGGTAGACCACGACATCGCGCAGCGGCAGCAGGGGAAGATCGATAACTGAAGATGAACCCATAGAAATCTCCGGGTTGAAAATGGACACGCCTGACCCTTAGATGGGGGCGATTGCGCAAATGACAAGACGCCCCCGGGTCATCCGGTTCGAGGGCCAGATGGCCCGAACCGGACGGAACTGGACAATGACTCGCCGCGCTGGCGGCTGTTACTCGTCCTTGGAAGCGGTGCGGGGAGCCGGCTCGTGATTCTGGTACACCAGCAGGGGCTCGGAATCGCCGCGGATCACCGATTCATCGATCACCACCTTGCTGACGTCGCTCCGGGAGGGAATGTTATACATGGAATCCAGCAGCACCCCTTCCAGGATCGACCGCAGCCCGCGGGCGCCGGTCTTGCGTTCCATGGCGCGCTCCGCGACTGCGCGCAGGCCGTCCTCGCGGAAGTCCACTTCCACCCCTTCCATCTCGAACAGCTTGCTGTACTGCTTGGTCAGGGAATTGCGCGGCTCGGTAAGGATCTGGACCAGGGCGGGCACATCCAGCTCTTCCAGCGTGGCGATCACCGGCAAACGTCCGACAAACTCGGGAATCAGGCCGTACTGCACCAGGTCCTCGGGTTCCAGATCGAACAACAGTTCGCCCACGTTGCGGCGCTCGTCCTTGCTCTTGACCTCCGCATTGAAGCCGATACCGCCCTTTTCCGAGCGGTTGCGAATGACCTTGTCGAGGCCGGCAAACGCGCCGCCGCAGATAAAGAGGATATTGGAGGTGTCCACCTGCAGGAACTCCTGCTGGGGATGCTTGCGCCCGCCCTGCGGCGGCACCGAGGCCACGGTACCCTCGATCAGCTTCAACAGTGCCTGCTGCACGCCCTCCCCCGATACATCGCGGGTGATGGACGGGTTGTCCGACTTGCGGGATATCTTGTCGATTTCGTCGATGTAGACGATGCCCACCTGGGCCTTTTCGACGTCATAGTCGCACTTTTGCAGCAGCTTCTGGATGATGTTCTCAACATCCTCGCCCACATACCCCGCCTCTGTCAGCGTGGTGGCGTCGGCGATGGTAAAGGGCACGTCCAGCAACCGGGCCAGGGTTTCGGCCAACAAGGTTTTCCCGCTACCGGTTGGGCCTACCAGCAGAATGTTGCTCTTGCCGAGCTCAACGTCTTCTCCGCGGGTGCTGGCCTGCCCGTGGCGCAGTCGCTTGTAGTGGTTGTAAACAGCAACAGACAGCACTTTCTTGGCGCGCTGCTGGCCAATCACGTACTCGTCAAGAATGGCCTTGATTTCGTGCGGGGTCGGCAGGTTATCTCGCTTGGCTTCACTGCTGCTTTCCTGGACTTCCTCGCGGATGATGTCATTGCAAAGATCCACGCATTCGTCACAAATGAACACCGAAGGTCCGGCGATCAACTTGCGCACTTCATGCTG
>NZ_JAVKCQ010000126.1:0-10191 GCF_040222615.1 Haliea sp. | reverse complement strand
GCGGGTTCTGGTCACGGGGGGCGCCGGGTTTCTCGGCTCACATTTGTGCAAGCTGCTGCTTGCCAAAGGGCACGAGGTGCTCTGCGTCGACAATTTCTATTCCTCGACCAAAGACGGCATTGCACCGCTGCTTGACCATCCGCGGTTCGAGCTGCTGCGCCACGATGTGACCTTCCCCCTGTATGTGGAAGTTGACCAGATCTACAATCTCGCCTGCCCGGCCTCGCCCATCTACTACCAGCAGGATCCCGTACAGACCACCAAGACCAGCGTCCACGGTGCCATCAACCTGCTGGGGCTCGCCAAACGGCTCAAGTGCCGCATCCTGCAGGCCTCTACCAGCGAGGTGTATGGGGATCCAAAAGTGCACCCACAGACCGAGGACTACTGGGGACACGTCAATCCTATCGGGCTGCGCGCCTGCTACGACGAGGGCAAGCGCTGTGCGGAAACGCTGTTCTTCGACTACCACCGCCAGCACTCCCTGGCGATCAAGGTCGTGCGCATATTCAATACTTATGGACCAGGCATGCACCTCAACGATGGCAGGGTGGTCTCGAACTTTATCGTCCAGGCCCTGCAGAACCAGCCGATTACCCTGTATGGGGACGGCAGCCAGAGCCGGTCATTCTGTTTCGTCTCTGACCTGGTGACAGCACTTGAGTTGATGATGGAATCGCCGGAGGAGATCACGGGGCCGTTCAACCTGGGCAATCCGGTCGAGCTCAGCATCAGAGAGTTGGCGGAGAAAATCATCGAATTGACAGGGTCGCGCTCGCAGGTGATTACCGGGCCACTGCCCAGTGATGATCCAGGCCGACGCTGCCCGGATATCTCCCAGGCCAGGGCCCGTTTGGGGTGGTCGCCGCTGGTAGCCGTGGACGAGGGGCTGAAGCAGACCATCAGCTACTTCGAAGACATCCTGGCTGAGACGAGCAGACCTTGATAACACGGGTGTCCAGGGCACCACGCCGTGCAACCGTGGTCTCTACCACCCTGTAAGGAGCGGCACAAACATGCCGGATATTCGAGCAGCCCTGGTCACCCTGCCCTGGAGCGAAACTCTCATTGGGTCGCTGCGGGAGGCGCTGGCACCCGCCGAAGTGGTGCTGGCAAACCGCCACGATAGAGCGGCGATCAGCGCCGCACTGAAGCGCGTGGATGTGGCACTGATCGCGGGTGATATCGACTCGCGCCATGTGCAGGCCCCGCACCTGAAGTGGGTGCACTGCGGCCATGCCGGGCTGGATCGCTCGGCGACACCCGCGGCGTTCGCGCGCGGTCTGAGCATAACGTCATCAGCAGGCCGCTCCGCACCCGCACTCGCCGAGCACGCAATGCTGTTCATGCTGGCCCTGGGCTTTCGCCTCGATCGCTTCCACGCCGCCCAGCGGGCACATCGCTGGGGGGTCAGTGGCCAGAAAGAGCTGCGGCCACTGCACGGTAAAACCCTGGGTATCATCGGCCTGGGGCACACCGGAATGGAACTGGCAAAACGCGCCAGGGCCTTCGACATGCGAGTTGTTGGCTACCGCCGGCGGGAAACCGGCTGCGCGTGGGTAGATCGAGTTTACAGCAGGGACGGGGGCGATTCCTTGAATACTCTGCTGGCACAGAGCGATTTTGTCGTGCTGGCGGTTCCGCTGTCGGATTCCACGCACCGCCTGATCGGCGCCCCCGAGTTCGCGGCGATGCAAGCAACCGCTTACCTGATCAACATGGCGCGGGGAAAGGTGGTCGATCAAAACGCGCTGATTCTGGCGCTGCGGGCGGGCCGCCTCGCAGGAGCGGCCATTGATGTCGCGGAGGAAGAGCCGCTGCCTGCGCGCAGCCCACTGTGGGACGTACCCAACCTCCTGATCACACCGCATTTTACCCCGCCGATGGCGGATCGCGACGAACGGGCGCTGGCCCTGCTGCTGGAAAACCTGCGGCGCTACCGCGCGGATGAACCATTGCTGAACCTGCTGACCGTCGACGACCTGTATTCATCCGGGGACCGGAAGCAGAATGGCGGTTCAACCCTTGCCGCTCTCCTGCGTGATATCCCCCGCCGGGGACGCCGCGTCCAGCACTGGCTGCGCACACGCTGACCCGCCGCCAACCGCGTCGGGGTGGCAGGCATGCAAAGCACACATCTCGGCGCGCAGGAACGCCACGGCATTTTCCACCGCGCCAGGCGAAAACCGGCAGCGGCGAATCCTGCCGGCCCCGTTGACCGCCAATGCATAGGGCAGATTGTATTCGAGCTCGAAGCAGGCGCGCTCGATTTGCCCGGCGATTGACTGCTCGCGGAAGTAGAGTCTCGCCGATCCTCCGTTGTGAAAGCCGCGCGTCTGCTTGAGGTTGATATGCATGTGGCCGCGGTTCCTGCCAAGACAATCCAGGCGCATCACCTCGTCGCCGGCAATGATCAGAGACGCACAGGGGCCGCGCCCCGCCTCTCCGTGGAGCCAGTAGACATCGAGGCGGGCAACATCGCCAACGCGGCAGCTGCGGACGTCGGACACACGCGGACTATCCAATCTGGACGGCAACGGCAGAATCCGGGAGGCTATCCTCCGCAGCGGTGTCGGTACTGCTGCTTGCCAGGCAGGAAACCACTTCATATGGGGCTCTGCTGCCCCGAAACGCGCCAGATCATCACCGATACGCCGTCTCCTCGATACGGGCGCCACGGAAGGCCAGTCGCATCCCGGGGATTTCGAGCCAGTGCAGGTAGACGGCAACACCCAGTCCGCGAGGGATTGCGGTCAGTGGTACGTCGTAATGCCGCCACAGGCGCAGCAGCAAACCCCAGCTCAGGAGCAGACGACCGAGAAAGAAGCACGGAACCCCAGCCGTGCCAAGCTGACAGAGCCAGGCATGAGCTATCCGCGAATCAATCTTGCGTACCATCACGGTTGCGAAACCACTGTGACAGCGGATGTCACGCTCCATTCCCCAGCCCTCGTAGGCGTGAGCGGCAAGCATCCCCGGCTCGAAACGGAATTGCAGCCCGGCCTGGCGCATGGACTCAGCCTGCAGCTTGCCACCGAATGCCCCGATATCATCGAGGAATGGGTGTGCGAGCAGGGCTTCGCGGGTGAACCCCGCGTTGTTGTTGGCGATGGAGGTGGTTGCCGCGGCAACCCCGCGATCAAGATACCCGCGGCTCAGCAGGCCGATAATGCGCTCCCTGCTCGAGGGACTATTGTAGACAGTGCGGCCGCTGACCACCGCAGTATCAGGAAAGCGCTCAAAGGTCCCGACCAGATGGCGCAACCATCCCGGGTGCGGTGTGCAGTCACCATCAAGCACCCCCAGGATATCGCCACTGGCCAGCCTGGCCCCCGCATTCTTGAGTGCGTAGGAAGACACCTCATCGACACATATCACCCGCAACGAGGGCAGGATGGCCCGCAGGTCCGCGGGCAGCTGAGCAGCGAAGCGGGATGACTCCAGCAACAGGTATTCGACGGGGCCACCAAAGTCCTGCTGCGCGAGCGCTCGCAGGGTTGCCCGCAGATCGTCCCAACCCTTGTCCTCGCCGCTGGCATAATCCGACACGATGATAACGCTTGTGCTGAGCGCCATATCCTGAACCCCTGAACTGGACTGATTTCCCGATCGCACCATGTTACGAGGTCAGCTCGCGCTTTGTAACACCCCGGCACAACATTCCGCCGGGGGCGCACTATTTTTTGCCCAGCCTACGAAGCGGGACCTGCGCCCGGCTTTCGCTTGGTCAGACGCGTCGGGATGGCCGCCAGCGGGTCATCCGGCCACGGGTGTTTCGGGTAGCGCCCCTTCATTTCCTTTTTCACGTCCGGATACACATTGCACCAGAAGGTGGCCAGATCCTGGGTCACCTGCAGCGGCCGCTGCGCCGGTGACAGCAGGTGAATCTGCAGCGGCTGGCGACCGGCAACAATGCAGGGAGTCTCGGCGCAGCCGAACATTTCCTGTAATTTGACCGCCAGCACCGGCGTCGCGGCACTGTAGTCGATGGCGATACTGGAGCCCGAAGGCACCACCAGGCGTTCCGGGGCAAGCCGCTCCAGCTCCAGGGACAGCGGCCAGGGCAACTGGGCGTGGAGGATTTGCCGGAGGTCCAGGCGGGCGAAATCCTGTACCCGCCGCACCTGCCCCAGGTACGGCAGCAGCCAATGTTCGAGAGTCGAAAGCAGGGCCTCGTCGCCGAGGTCCGGCCAGGGATTCTGCGGCTGGTCCCGGTACAGCCGGTGCAGCAGCTGCACCCGGGCACGCCACTGCTGAAGCGCCGGCGTCCAGGGCAGGAGCTGCAGGCCGCGACGACGCAGCAGCGCGGTAAGGGCCGCGGCCAGTGCCTCCGCCGGCACCTGTTCCAGGGGGTGACTCTCCAGTACCAGACGCCCCACCCGACGCTGGCGCTGGGCGACGAACTGCTCGCCGGGTTCATCCCACTGGGCGCGCTCTTCCAGGGTCACCAGCGGCGCCAGCACATCCTCGAAGCGGGTCGGGTTGAGCGCCGTGGCACTGTAGATCCGGTCGCCGGTTTGCCCCTGCGCGCCGCCGATCTCCGCGGTCGCCAGCCAGCGGGACGTGGCCAGACGGTCACCGGCGGCAACCGAGGCACCGCGGCCGTTGGCGAGCTGGAACTCTCCGCCGCGACCGCCCTCCCGGGCGCGGGCGATGCGATCGGGCCAGGCGCTGGCGAGCAGCACGCCCAGCACATCCGCCGCCGGCACCGCGAGCGGGCCACGCCGGGGCTGGTATATCTCCGACACAATCTGCGCGTAACGGCGAGCCTGCTGCCAGCTGCGTCGGTACCAGCCTTGCAGCCTGGGCGGGCAGGGTCGCTCGCCCAGCAGCACGGCCAGCGTCGCTCCCAGGTCCGCCCCCTCCTCCACCAGCGGATTGCGCTCGACCAGCACCGCCGCCAGCAGGGCGGCTGTTTCCCGTGCATCGATATCGCAGCCCACCAGCAACATGTGACCCAGGCGCGGGGCCAGCGGCATCTGGGACAGGCGCACTCCGTGCGGTGTCAGTTGCCAGCTCCCGTCGTCGCGGACAAACGCCGCGCCACACAGCGCCAACACATCCAGCCCCTGCTGATAGGCCGCTGCCGGCGGCGGATCCAGCCAGGCAAGTTCGACCGGGTCCCGCACACCCCAGGCGAGCAGCTGCAGCGCCAGCGGCGCCAGGTCAGACTGGAGAATCTCCGGTGTCCGCTGTTCCTGCAGGCGCTGGAACTGCTCCTCACTGTACAGACGCTGGCAGAAACCCGGGCCCAGGCGCCCGGCCCGCCCGGCGCGCTGGGTGGCGGAAGCGCGGGAAACACGCCGCGTAGCCAGCCGGGTGGTGCCGGTTGCGGGGTCGAACAGTGCCTGCCGCTCCAGGCCGCTGTCGATCACTGTCGACACGCCCTCGATAGTCAGGCTGGTCTCGGCGATATTGGTGGCCAGCACCACCTTGCGTCGACCCTGGGGACAGGGCGCAATGGCAATCTGCTGGCGCTCCAGCGGCAGGCCACCGTAGAGCGGCGCCAGCGCTACAGTCGCAGGCAGCTGCGACTCCAGTTCCCGGGCGACACGACGGATCTCGGTCTGCCCGGGGAGAAACACCAGCACGCTACCATCGCGCTCTGCGAGCGCCGCGCGTACCGCGTTCACCACCGGCGTCACTATGGAAGCGCCCGCAGCCAGGGCGGCCCCATGCCTGACTTGCACCGGATACTGGCGGCCGTCGGACTGCAACAGCGCGGGATCCGCCAGCAATCCGGCCACCGGCACCCCCTGCAGCGTGGCCGACATCACCAGCAGCCGCAGGGGTGGAACCTCCCGAAACAGGGTCCGCCCCTGCAGCGCGAGCGCAAGGCCCAGTTCCGAATCCAGGTTGCGCTCGTGGAATTCGTCGAAAATCACCAGGCCGACCCCGCCCAGCGCTGGATCCCGCTGCAGCCGCCGGGTGAGAATACCCTCGGTGATCACCTCGACCCGGGTGGCGGGCCCGACCCGGTTCTCCAGCCGGATACGGTAGCCGACCCTGTCGCCCAACTGCTCTCCGAGCAATTCGGCCATGCGAGCCGCGGCGGCGCGGGCTGCGACCCGGCGCGGCTGTACCAGCAGTACAGTCTGCCCGGCAAGCCAGTCTTCCTCCAGCAGCGCCAGCGGCACCAGAGTGGTCTTGCCGGCCCCCGGCGGCGCCTCCAGCACCACATCACGACCAGCCGCCAGCGCCGCGCACAGTGCGGGCAGCACAGCGGTAACGGGAAGACGGGGCAAGTCGGCCAGCAGCATCGCGCCATGGTAGCCGAGCGGACCAGCGGCGCCAATGACAGTGCAGAGCATTCCCGGATTGCACCACGGTGGTGCACCACCGCCCCGACTGGATAACCGGTGCCCGACCGGGGCGCCGCATTCACACTGCTGTCACAGGCTGGCACGACAATGGAGCCGGTTGGCAAGGTTCTTGCTGCAACCAGATCCGGAAGACGAGGGTTTACCGCAAGCATCCGCAGGGCGCAGAGTCGCCGGGAGTGGCATCATGAGTGATCGGGCACTGGAACAGCACTTGGGCACCATCACCGCGGCCCGGGAACCGGGGTCAGTGGCGTTTTTCGACCTCGACGGCACCCTGATTGCGGGCTACTCCATTCTCGCGCTCGCGCTGGAGACAGCCCGCGCCGGCCTCGCGCGCGGGGAGTTGCGCCAGTCCCTGAAAATGCTCCGGGATGCCCTGCGACAGCGGCAGCGTGAGAGCGGCGGTCACTACCACAAGCTGGTGAAGCGGCTGAGTCGGGCGCTGGCCGGGGTCTCCGAACACAGCCTGCGGCAGCTGGGGGAACAGGCCTGCCACCGCTATCTCGCCAAGAGCCTGTACCGGGAAGCCATCAGCCTGGTGGAAGCCCACCGGGCAGCCGGCCACAAACTGGTGATCGTCACGGCAGCCAGCCACTACCAGGTGGAACCCATTGCCCGTTTACTCGGCATCGATGAAATTTGCTGTACCCGTCTGGAGGTACTGGAGGGGCGTTTCACCGGCAAGGTGATCAGCCCGATGTGCTATGGCGAGGGCAAGGCACTGGCAGCGCGCCGGGTTGCCCGGCGGGAACAGGCGGCACTGGCGCAGTGCTGGTTCTATACCGACTCCAGCGCCGACCTGCCGCTGCTGAAACTGGTCGGCCACCCGGTGGCGGTAAATCCTTCTGACAACCTTGGCGCCCATGCCCGCAGTCACCGCTGGCCCCAGCTCAATTTCGCCAGCCGCGGCCTGCCGGACATGGAATCCCTGCTGCGCACCATGCTGACCGGGCAGGCGGTGACGGCAACGGCGCTGGTCGGCGCACTGGGCAAGCGTCTGGGTCTGCCCCGCATCGCCAACGCCAATCGCGTCACCCAGCTACTGGGTGACCTCGGCAGCGGTTTTGCCGGACTGGAATTTGACATCGAGGGCGCCGAGCACCTCCAGCAGCGGCGCCCGGCGATTTTCGTGTTCAACCACCAGAGTATGCTGGACGCCATGGTCCTCGCGCACCTGCTGCGACGGGACGTGGTGCCTTTCTGCAAACAGGAGATGGCGGGGATACCGGTGCTGGGGCGCCTGCTGCAGCAGGCGAACACCATCTTTGTCGACCGCAAGGCGCCGAATCAGTCCGCTGTCCTGCAGGAGGCCCTGACGGTGCTGGAGAGCGGCCGCTCACTGGTGATTGCGCCGGAGGGTACACGCAGCACCCTGGGCCACATCCAGCCTTTCAAGCACGGGGCGTTTTTCCTCGCGCGCAAGGCCGGGGTACCTATCGTGCCGATCGTGCTGCACAACGTGAAGGACGCGCTGCCCAAGGGTGGATTCCTGATCCGCCCCGCAACCATACGGATCAGCGTCCTGGCGCCGGTGGAACCGGGCGCCATGGGCAGTGTGCGGGATACCTGCAGTCGTCTCGAGGCGCGTTACAGCAGCCTGCTGGGACAGTCGACGGTCGCCGCCTTGCCCCATCGGGCCACCGCAGTCGCTTGAGGCGGGGACCGCCCGGGGAGCCAGCCGTCCGCGCCGCCCTCAGCCCAACTGGCCGCTGATCCAGGCGTCCATGCGCCGTTCCAGCGCGTCAAGGGGGATCGCCCCCGCACCCAGCAGGTGGTCGTGGAAGGCGCGAATGTCGAAACGTTCGCCCAGGGACGCCTCCGCGCGCTCGCGCAGCTCCAGAATCTTCAGCTGGCCGATCTTGTAGGCCAGGGCCTGGCCCGGCCAACCGATGTAGCGATCAATCTCGTTGACGATATCCGTCTCGGTCTTGGCTGCGTTGGCTTTGAAGTATTCGATCGCCTGTTCGCGACTCCAGCCGAAATAATGAATCCCGGTGTCCACCACCAACCGCACCGCCCGCCACATGTCGTAGGTGAGCTGGCCGTAGCGTGAATAGGGATCCGTATACAGGCCCATGTCGTAACCCAGGCGCTCGGAGTACAGCCCCCAGCCTTCGACGAAGGCCGTTTCGCCGCCGGTACTGCGAAACATCGGCAAACCTTCCAGCTCCTGCGCCAGGGCGATCTGCAGATGGTGACCCGGGACCGCCTCGTGCACACTGAGCACTTCCATTTCGTATTTCGGCCGCACCTCGGGCCGGTGCAGGTTCACGTAGTAATACCCTGCACGGGTCCCGTTGGCCGCGGGCCTGTTGTAATAGGCCGTGGTGGTATCCGGCGCTATGCTGTCGGCGATCGGGCGCACGCCGTAGGGCATCCGCGGCAGCTTGCCGAACAGTTTGACCAGCTCCGGATCCAGTCGCTTGGACACCGCCAGGTAAGCTGCAAACAATGCTTCTGGCGTTTCGTAGTAAAACTGCGGGTCGCTGCGCAGGAACTCGTTGAAGGCACCCAGGTCGCCGGCAAAACCAACCCTGTCCTTGACCTCCTCCATCTCCGCCAGCAGGCGGGCCACCTCGGCCTTGCCGACTTCGTGGATGGCTTCGGGGGTCATGTCCGTGGTGGTGAACTGGCGCGCGAGATGACGATACAGCTCGTCACCACCCGGCAGGCTACCGATACCCGGCTCGTCGCGGCAGGCAGGGAGGTAGGCGTCACTGAGGAAATCGCGAAACTCCGCCAGCGCCGGGTTGACCCGGACGCGGATCACCTGCGCGGCGCTGCGCCGCAATTCCGCCACCTGGGCGGTCGACAGCTCCGGGGGCGCATTGCGGAAAGGTTTGTAGAAGGGACTGTCCTCGGGATCCCCCGCCAGCAAACGGTCGATCTGGGCAGGCACGCGCTCCATCACGATACGGGCCTGGGTCCGCTGCGCCAGCATGCCCTCCTCCAGCAGTTCGCGGTACTGCATCAGCAGGTCTGGCAGCGCCTGCAGGCGCACCAGCCAGGCGCGGTAGTCCTGCTCCCGGACAAAATCGATCTGCTCGGCCAGCGTGTGCAGGTGCTGGGGGCCGGATCGCATATTGACCGGCATCAAATGCAGGCCCAGCGCATGGGCGTCGCGCTCGCCCTGCAACAGCCGCACCAGCATGGCGTGGCTGAGCTGGTCCTGGCTCTGCAGTGCGGCGACATCTATCGCCGACAGCTCGGCGAGGAACTCTCCACGGCGGACATCGCGCGCTATGTGGGCAGCGGGGCTCATGTCCTCCCAGCGGTCGTTGGCGCCGCTGTCGCCAAGCCGGGTCCGTACCTGCGGGTTCTGTTGCAGATGCCATTGCCAGTGGGCATCGACAATACGCTGGAACTGCTCCGCGGGCGCGGCGCCGGCGAGCGAGGCGCCCAACAGTAGCAGGGCGAGGATGAATCGGCTCATGGTGGCCTCCGGTTACCAGAAGGCCGCCATGATAACGCGATTTGCCAGGCGCTGCCGGCTCTCAGGCCTGGGGCAGGACCAGGTACTTCTCGCCGGTTGCGCGGCGATTGTAGGCGCCGATGGCCTCCAGGCTCAGGGCCTCGGCCAGGGACACTCTGCTGGTGTAGTGGCTGGCGAAGGTGGTCTTGATCTCCGCCGCGACTCGCGCCCGCATTGCGCCGGCCTTCTGCATCCCGACCTTCTGCAGGAACAGCGGCAGCAGCCAGCCGCCGATGTTCCAGGAGAAGCCGAAGTTGCGGCTCAGTACCGTCGGCCCGAGGTCAAGGGCACCGTAGATGTAGAGCTGCTTGAACGTGTTGGAGCCGTAGCGGTTGTACTCGGTCATCTTGCGGGCGGCTATCGCCTCCATGCCGCCGAGGATGGTACTCCCCAGCT
>NZ_JAVKCQ010000125.1:0-27528 GCF_040222615.1 Haliea sp. | reverse complement strand
CTACATCATTGGCGGCGCGGTGCACGCCTGGTTCTCCGCGACGGCGCCGCCAGTCGTGCCGTTGTTCGGCGAGCTGCGGCCGTGGCAGATGACGTTCATAGCGGTGGGTGCGCCGGGATTTGTCCTCGCGATTCTGCTTGGCCTGCTCAGTGAGCCGGCCCGTCGCAGCGGCACCGCGGTGGCGGGTGCGCCGGAGGTACACCACGGACTTGCGGAAATCGGCGCGCACTTGCGCGACCACCTGCGGGCGTATATTGCGCCCATCGGCGCGGTGGCGGTGCTGGGGATACTCGGCTACGGGACCATGGCGTGGTACCCGGAGTTTCTTATCCGCAGTTTCGACCTGCCCCGGGCCGAGGCGGCAAATCGCTTCGGGCTCATGTTCATCGTTGCCGGCAGTCTCGGCGCCCTGGCCGGTGGCTGGGCTGTTGAGCCTCTGTTGCGGCGCGGCTATCAGGATGCTCCCCTGCGCATTATCCTGGCAGTGGCTGTGCTGTGGATACTGCCGGCAGTTCTCGGCCCCCTGAGCGGTTCACCGACCCTGGCAGTGTGGCTGGCGGCCCCCATCGTGTTTTTCCTCAACGCCCATTACGGCGTCGGGGTGGCGGCAGTCCAGTTCATCACGCCCAATCGCATGCGCGCCCAGGTCTCGGCGCTGATGCTTTTTGTCACCAATCTCCTGGGCCTGGCCTTCGGGCCGACTGCGGTGGCGATGCTGACTGACTTTGCCTTTGGCGATGACCTGGCTCTGCGCTATTCCCTGGCCTTGCTGCCGCTGCTGGTTTGCCCTCTGGCCGCCGCCCTCATCCTGCAGGGTCTGCCGGCCTATCGGCGAGCAGCGGCGGAAGCCTGAGCGCACTGCCCGGAGAGTGGCCGTCTCGCGTCCACGAACCCGCCAACTCGATCCCCACCGCTGTCTGCCACACGCAGGAAAACCTGCAGGGCTCGGAGTTTGTTGAGGTTTTGTCTGATTTTTGTCCATTGCCACTCCGCGGGTATTTGACAATATCCTGAATTGGGAATAAATTCCCAAACATGGATATGCCAATACATCAGGTTCTCAGTCACGCGGTGCTGCGCATTCTGCGTCCTCTTGCCCGTGTCCTGCTGTCGCACGGCATGGCCTATGGCGCCTTCGCGGAGCTGGCCAGGCGGGCGTTTGCCGAAGAAGGCTTTCAGCTGATCGAGCGCTCGGGCAAGCGGTCGACCGTGTCGGCGGTATCGGCCATCACCGGGATGACTCGCAAGGAAGTCAGCCGCCTCCGGGAAGCGGCACCCGACGCCACCGCCGAGGCGACCAGACGCTACAGCCGAGCGATCCGCGTTATCAGCGGCTGGCTCAACGACAGCGAATTCCGTGCGGCCGATGGCGAACCGGCGGTACTGTCCCAGGATGGCGATACGGGAAGTTTCTCGGCACTGGTAAAGCGGTATAGCGGTGACATACCACCCGCGGCGATGCTGTCTATCCTGCAGGCAAGCAACAATGTCGTGGTCGAGGATGGCCAGGTTGCGCTGAAAGAGCGCGCCTATATCCCCATGGCAACGCCCACCGACAAGATCAATATTCTCGGCAGGGATGTTGGCGAGTTGATCTTCACCATCGGACACAACCTTGAAGCGCGGTCAGGGGAGCGTTTTTTCCAGCGCAAGGTTTCCAATGCATCCATCGCGGCCGAAGCGGTGAGGGAGTTTCGCGAGTTGTCCAACCGCAAGTCGCAGGAACTTCTCGAAGAGTACAACGCCTGGCTGACACGGCATCAGGTCGACGAGCAGCAGGAATCCAGCGAAGACACGGCTTACGTCGCCGTGGGTATCTACTACATCGAGCACTTGGAGCAGGAGCAATCCTCATGAAAACACACTTCTCCCCACGTCCCGTGGCCACTGCCAGTGCCCTCGCCCTGATTCTTGCCGCCTGTGGTGGCGGCGGTGGTGGTGGCGACAGCATCGCCGTGACCTCCTCGCCTCCCACGGGTGGCGGCGGTGGTATCGGTGGCTCCGGCCAGAGCAATACCAGCAGCGGTACCATCGACGGTTTCGGCAGTATCTTTGTCAACGGCGTCCGTTTCGATACTGATAACGCGGAAGTTGTTATCGACGGTGAGGTCCGCGGTGAGGATGCCCTGCGTCTGGGTATGGTGGTTCTGGTGACTGGGGAAGTGGATGACGACGGCGCCAACGGTACCGCCCAACGGGTCCAGTATGACAATGAGTTGACTGGGCCGATCTCGCGTATCGAGGTCAGCGCCGATGGCAACTCCAAGCTGCTCACCATCCTTGGGATCAATGTCATTGTCGAGCGTGCCGGCACCGTATTCGACGATGTCACTTTCGCCACCCTGGTGGTCGATGACGTGGTTGAGGTGTCGGGTTTTACCGGCCGCGGCGACAGCCTGCGCGCTACTCGCGTAGAGAGGGAGTCGGCCTTTGTTGCGGGCGAGACCCGTGTCACGCTAAGTGGCCAGGTGGGTGTCGTAACGGGTACTGATTTCGTGCTGGGAGATCTGACTGTCGATTTCAGCGCAGCCGAGCTTGAGGATATCCCCGGCGGCGCCATCGCCGAGGGGCAGACGGTTCGGGTCAGGGGCACGCTGAACGGCACTGTGGTAACGGCGTCCCGCATTGAGGCGGAGCAAGGCCCCGGCAGCCGCTTCCAGGAAGGCGAAACTGCAATTGTCCAGGGCGCGATTACCCGCTATGCAAGTCCGGCCAGCTTCCGGGTTGGTGGAGTGGACATCGATGCGACTTCGGCGGTACTCCGACCCGCAGATCTCAGCCTGACCAACGGCCTTGTTGTCCAGGTCCAGGGTACCTGGGATGGCTCGCAGCTGCTGGCCGAGCGCGTGGACACACGGCGCGGCCGGATCAAGGTCGAAGCACCCGTGAGCAACGTGGACCTCGACAGTCTCACCCTTACATTGCAGCTGGTTCCGGGCACGGTTACCGTGCAACTTGATGCGCGCACCCGGCTCGACGACGACACCGATCAGGTCGAAGACCTGGCTCTGGCCGACATTTTCCCGGGTGATTTCCTCGAGGTGGAGGCATTCCTGGATGGCGATACCCTGTTTGCCACTACCATCGACCGGGACGATGACAATGATCATGTGCTGCAGGGACCGGTACAGTCTTTCAATCCTGGTGTGGACATCACGATTCTCGGCTTGGCCTTCAGCACCGCCGGCGCGCAATTCGAGGATCGGGACGACGACGAGATCAGCTCAGAGCTGTTCTTTGCCAGTGTCGAGGTTGGCGACCTGGTGAAGATCAAGGATGACGACCCCGCGGACGGCACGGCCGACGAGGTCGAGTTCGAGGATCGGGATACGCTGGAAGGTGAACGCGAGTTCGCCTGCTTCGGCGACGACGATTCCCTGGATGATGACAGTGTCGATGATTCCAGCGACGGTTGTGATGATTTTTCGGATGACAGCCAGGACGAGTCCGGTGATGACGATTTGGCAGATGACGATCTGACGGACGACGATGACGATCTGACGGATGACGATGACGATGTGGCGGATGACGATGACGATCTGATGGACGGCGAAGATGGTGATGACCTCATGGACGAGGACAGTCTGGAGGATTGACGGTCCGGAGTGTGGCCGGTTCGCGTCCTCGCGCAGCAAGTGCCTCGTTAGCCGGCCGCGGCAGCAATCTCCCGGATGCGGGCCACCATGGCCCGCAAGCCGTTGCCGCGGGTGGGGGAGAGGTGGCGTAGCAGATCCAGCTGCTCGAAATAGGCATCGACATCAAACGCCAGCACATCTGCTGGCGTTTTGTCGTTGTAGGCAGCCAGTACCACGCCCAGCAGGCCCTTGACGATAAAGGCGTCGCTGTCCACCGCCAGCTGCAGCTTGCCGTCCTCGAGGCGAGTGTCTATCCAGACCTGGCTCTGGCAACCGCGGATCTTGCGCTCCTCGGTATGCAGCGCCTCCGGCATGGCGGGCAGTTCCCGGCCGAGGTCGATGATGTATTTGTAGCGGTCTTCCCAGTCGTCAAAGAAAGACAGGGTGTCGACGATGTCGTCGCTGGTGATGCTGTGGCCGAAGGGGTTGCTGGCCGCTGAATCTGGCACGGTTGAGGTTGCTCCCTAGTAAAACATGCCCGTCTCGAGCTGGGCTTCTTCCGACATCATGTCGCGGTTCCAGGGTGGATCGAACACCAGTTCGACAGCCACCTCGCGCACATTGGGGACCTGGGCCACGCGGTATTTCACATCGCCCACGAGTACCGGGCCCATGCCGCAGCCGGGCGCGGTCAGGGTCATGCTGATATCGACCCTGCCGGCCTCCTGGTCGATATCCACGCTGTAGATCAGGCCCAGGTTGACCAGGTCCACCGGCACCTCGGGATCGTAGACAGTGCGCAGTGCGTCCCATACCTGCTCCTCGTGGACCAGGCCGTCTGCCGGTGCCTCGAAGTCAAGTTTCTGCGGTGTCAGCCCCAGCGCGTCGGCATCGGTGCCATCCACGCGCACCATGTTGCCGTTGTAGATAACGGTGTAGTTGCCACCCAGGGCCTGGGTCAGGGTGACAAAGGTGTGGGCGGGAATCGTCACCGGGTCGCCCACCGGAACCAGGCGGCCGGGGCAGTCGCGCTGGGTGGTCAGCAGGGTTCTTTCCTGGGCGCTCATGCGGGCTCCGGCTCAGCTGATGCTGAAACTTTCACCGCAGCCGCAGGCGGCAGTGACGTTGGGATTATGGAATTTGAGGGTGCGATTCAGCCCCTCCTTTTCGAAATCGACCCGGGTACCCTGGAGCACCTTGAGGGAATCGGTATCGACAAAAACTTCAAGGCCTTCCTCCGGGTGCAGTTCGAGGTCACCCGGCTCACCCTGTTCCACTTCATCGAGTACATACATGAAACCGGTACAGCCGCTTTCCTTCACGCTGATGCGCACCGCGTGCTTGCCCGACAGGGCCAGCTGCTTCTTCAGATGGGCCGCGGCCGCAGGGGTGACCTGCAGGGCATCGGTGCTAACGTCAAAAGTCTCTACGCTCATGGATCAACCTTCTAGCCAAACAGGCGTTTTGCCTTGTGGATGCCGGCGAACAGCCGCTCGACATCCTCGGCGGTATTGTACAGGGAATACGAGGCGCGCACGGTGCCGGGCAGCTGGTAGTGTGCCATCAGTGGCTGGGTGCAGTGGTGCCCGGTGCGCACGGCAATACCCTGCTGGTCCAGCAACATGCCCAGATCCGACGGATGAACGCCATCAACGACGAAGCTGAAGATGCCGACGGACTGGATGGGACTGCCGATTCTGCGCAGCCCGTCGACTTCCTCGCCCAGTGCGATGGACTGTTGCAGCAGCGCCACTTCATGCCGGGCCGCTGCTTCGATATCGAGCCCGGCCAGATAGTCGATGGCAGCGGCGAGACCGATCGCTCCGGCGATATCAGGTGTGCCCGCCTCGAACTTGAACGGCAGGCTGTTCCAGGTGCTGCCACTGAAGCTCACGGTCTCGATCATCTCGCCGCCGCCGAGGAAGGGCGGCATGGCGTCCAGCAGTGCTTCCCGGCCCCAAAGCACGCCAATACCTGTGGGGCCAAACAGTTTGTGCCCGGAGAAGGCGTAAAAATCGCAGCCGATGGCTTGCACATCGACCGGCATGTGGGCGGTGGCCTGGGCCCCGTCCACCATTACCAGCGCACCTGCGGCGTGCGCCATGCGGCAGATGTCAGCCACCGGATTGATGGTGCCGAGGGCATTGGAAACGTGGTTGACGGCGACCAGCTTGACCCGCTCGTCCAGCAGCCCGGACAGGGCAGCCAGGTCGATGTCGCCACCGGCGGTAATCGGGATGGGGACCACCTCGGCTCCGGTCTCCGCAGCGACCAGCTGCCAGGGGACGATATTGGAGTGGTGTTCCAGGTAGGAAACCAGAACGCGATCACCGGCCTGCAGCGTACTGCGGCCCCAGCTGTGGGCCACCAGATTGATCGCCTCGGTGGCGCCTCGCACCCAGATAACCTGGGAGGGCGCCGGGCTGTTGATGAACCGGGCCACGGTTGCCCTGGCATTTTCGAAGGCGACGGTCGCCCGGTCACTCAGGGTGTGTGCACCCCGGTGCACGTTGGCATTGTCGTGGCGGTAGTAGTGGCTGATGGCCTCAATGACCGCCTCCGGCTTCTGCGTGGTGGCGGCGTTGTCCAGGTAGACCAGCGGCTGGCCGTTGACCTGCTGCTGCAGGATCGGGAAGTCCAGGCGAATGGCCGCCGGGTCGAAGGTGGGCCGGGTGACAGGCGCGGGTGAGGTCACAGAATATGCCTCGTCAGTCGGGTTTCGCGAGCAAAGCGGTTGGCCAGCAACGGCTTGAGAAACTCTTGCAGAGCGGGCTCCGCCACCGCTTCGACCAGTTCGTTGATGAAGCCGTAGCTGAGCATGACCTCGGCTTCATCCCGGTGCACGCCGCGAGTGCGCAGGTAGTGCAGGGTGAGCGGGTCCAGCTGAGCCACGGTTGCGCCGTGCGCGCACTGCACGTCGTCCGCGTAGATCTCCAGTTCCGGCTTGGTGTTGATCTCCGCCTTGTTGCTGGTCAGCAGGTTCTTGTTGCTGAGCTCGGCCCGGGTCTTCTGGGCGTCCGGATGGATGTGGATACGGCCATTGAATACGGCGGTGGCTTCATCGGCGATAATGCCGCGGAAGCGCTCCCGGCTGGTGCAATGGGGCACGCTGTGTTCGATACAGGTGTGGTAGTCGACGGTCTCCGTGCCGCGCGGCAGGTAAATGCCGTCCAGGTCGCAGTGCGCACCGGGACCCTGGTGGTCGACGACCAGATCGATACGCTTGAGGGCGCTGCCCAGGGCCAGGTGGAAGCCGCTGAGCAGGCTGTCGGCGCCGAGCCGGGCGTGCACGCCACCGATGTGCACCGCGTCTCCCTGCTCCAGCTGCAGACGGTAGTGGTGGAGTCGGGCGCCGCGGTCCAGCAGCAGTTCGGTGATGCCGTTGGTGAAGGCGGTGCCGCCGGTGGCCGTGTTGGCAAAGGTCTCCACCAGGGTGGCCTGGCTGTTGGCGCCCAGCGTGACCAGCAGGCGCTGGGTGATACTGATGGTTTCGTGCTGCCCCGTAGTCAGCCAGACGATGTGCACCGGTTCGGCAATCACGGCATCGGCGGCGACCCGCAGGAAGACGCCGTCCGCAAGCGTGGCTTCGTTCAGCGGCGCGAACACATGGCGCCCCGGCAGCATGGCACTGCCGAGAGCGGCGCGAATCTGCTCCGCTTCGGCCGGGTTCGCATCGGCAAAGCGCACCAGGGTCAGTCCCGCGGGCAGCTCGGTGGCGGAGAGCTCGGCCCGGAACAGGCCATCGGTGAATACCAGCGTCGGCCCGCCCAGCTGTGGCAGATTGATGTCGGACACGTCGGCCTTGGCCGCTTCGCGATTGGGCGCGGAGAAGGACTGCTGCAGCACCTGCAGGCTGGTGTATTTCCAGGCTTCCGTTTTCCGGGTGGGCAGGCGGGTATCCTTCCACGCATCGCGTCCACGGACCTGGATATCCTGTAACCAGGCCGGCGCGGCAGTCGCTGCTGCGGTCAGGGCTTGCTGCATGAAATCCACCATCAGGCCACGTCCTCCAGCCAGCTGTAGCCTTTCTCTTCCAGCTCCAGGGCGAGGGACTTGTCACCGGATTTGACAATGCGTCCGCCGGAGAGCACGTGCACGAAGTCGGGTTCGATGAAGTTCAACAGGCGCTGGTAATGGGTCACCAGGATAAAACTGCGGTCCGGGCTGCGCATGGCGTTGATACCCTGGGCCACGACCTGCAGGGCATCAATGTCGAGACCGCTGTCAGTTTCATCCATGATGCACAGCTTGGGCTGCAGCAGCATCATCTGCATCAGCTCGTTGCGTTTCTTCTCGCCGCCGGAGAAACCTTCGTTGACGCCGCGCTTGAGAAAAGCCTGGTCCAGATCCACGGTCTTGCAGGCTTCCCGGGCCTGCTTCATGAAGCTGACGCTGTCGATCGCGGGCTCACCGCGATGTTCGCGCACCGCGTCTACGGCGGCCTTGAGGAATTCCATGTTGCTGACGCCGGGGATTTCCACCGGGTACTGGAACGCCAGGAAAAGACCGAGGTGTGCCCGCTCCTCGGTGTCGAGTGCCAGCAGGTCCTGTCCCAGCAGCAGAGCGGAACCGGCGGTGACGGTATAGCCCGGGCGCCCTGCGAGCACATGGCCCAGAGTGCTCTTGCCGGAGCCATTGGGACCCATGATGGCGTGCACTTCGCCGGCTTTTACCTCCAGATTGAGGCCCTTGAGAATATCCTCACTTTCAACCCTGGCGTGCAGGTTGTCGATCTTCAGCATGGTGGTTGTACTCCAGGGCGCGGCGCCGGGGCCGCGCGGTTGTCAAATGTCTAGCCGACAGAACCTTCCAGGCTCACTTCCAGCAACTTGCCCGCTTCCATCGCAAATTCCATGGGCAGTTCGCGGAACACTTCCTTGCAGAAGCCGTTGACGATCATGGATACGGCTTTTTCTGCATCCAGGCCGCGCTGCTGGCACAGGTAAAGCTGGTCGTCGCTGACCTTGGAGGTCGTGGCTTCGTGCTCCACGACGGCGCTCGGGTTGCGGCTCTCGATGTAGGGGAAAGTGTGGGCGGCGCAGCGGTCGCCGATCAACAGCGAGTCGCACTGGGTGTAATTGCGGGCGCCCTCGGCGCGCGGGCTCATGCGCACCAGCCCGCGATAGGCATTGGAGCTGTTGCCGGCTGAGATGCCCTTGGAAATGATCGTGGAGCGGGTGTTTTTGCCCAGGTGAATCATCTTGGTGCCGGTATCGGCCTGCTGGGCGTTGTTGGTGAGGGCGACCGAGTAGAATTCGCCAACGCTGTTGTCGCCGCGCAGGATGCAGCTGGGGTATTTCCAGGTTATGGCCGAGCCGGTCTCCACCTGGGTCCAGGAAATCTTGGCGTTGCGGTGGGCGACGCCGCGCTTGGTGACGAAGTTGTAGATGCCGCCCTTGCCCTCGGCGTCGCCCGGATACCAGTTCTGGACCGTGGAGTACTTGATCTCGGCACCGTCCAGGGCGATCAGTTCCACCACCGCCGCATGCAGCTGGTTCTCGTCGCGCATCGGCGCGGTGCAGCCCTCGAGATAGCTGACGTGGCTGTCCTCGTCAGCGATGATCAGGGTGCGTTCGAACTGACCGGTCTTGGCTTCATTGATCCGGAAGTAGGTCGACAGCTCCATCGGGCAGCGCACTCCCTTGGGGATGTAGACGAAGGAGCCGTCGCTGTAGACCGCGCTGTTAAGGGCGGCATAGAAGTTGTCCTTGCGCGGGACCACGCTGCCCAGGTACTTCTTCACCAGCTCGGGGTAGTCTTTCACCGCCTCGGAGATGGAGCAGAAGATCACCCCGGCTTCCCACAGCTTTTCCCGGAAGGTGGTAGTGACCGAGACC
The DNA here is from genome assembly GCF_040222615.1 of Haliea sp. Lineage (GTDB taxonomy): Bacteria > Pseudomonadota > Gammaproteobacteria > Pseudomonadales > Halieaceae > Haliea. Next base: position 18,116 of record NZ_JAVKCQ010000125.1, on the reverse strand, counting down.
GAATCGAAGACCGCGTCAACGGCGACCCCGGCCAGCGCCGCCTGCTCGTGCAGGGGTATGCCCAGCTTGTTGTAGGTCTCGATCAGCTGCGGATCGACCTCCTCCAGGCTCTTGGGGCGGTCCTTGAGGTTCTTCGGCGAGGAGAAGTAGGAAATCTCATTGAACTTTACCGGCGGGTACTGCACGTGGGCCCACTGCGGCTCTGCCATTTCCAGCCAGCTGCGGTAGGCTTCGAGGCGCCATTCCAGCAGCCACTCGGGCTCGTTCTTGCGTGCGGAGATGAACCGTACGGTATCCTCGTTCAGCCCCGGGGGAAGGGTGTCCGACTCGATGCTGGTGGAGAAGCCGGCCGCATATTCCTTGCGTATGGCGTGCTCAATCTGTTCCTGCGACATAGTCCTTGACCTGTTGGGGCGGGCATCGGGGCCCGGCGAAAGCCGGCGGGCATTTTCTCATGGAGAACCCGGCCTGTCTGTGCCGGCAGGCATTTTTGCTGCCGGAAAATACCCGACTATTTTAGTCGACTATAGCGGGCGGTGCAATGTCGTCTCAGGATCTGTGGTCCCGGGACCTGCCGGCGGCTGTGGCCCTGGTGCCGAGGCCCGGGCGCGCGGACTCGGCTGCATAGGCCCTGGCCAGGGGCTCAAGCTGGGTCTGGAAGCGCCCCGCGAAACCGACCAGGTCGGCGCTGATGGCTCCCACCGAGTCGATTGAGCGACTGGGAAACACACGCCAGGTGCTGTCTGTGGCGGGCACCCTTGCCGAACCGGTGGGCGGCAGGCCCAGGTTCGCGAACAGTGCTTGCTGGGTGCCGCGCGGGTCCCCGACCAGATCTTCATACGCCACTTCCAGCATGGGGTTGGGAAGGGCCTGGCGCCAGTGGCGAGTGAGCTTCTCGGCCAGCGCGATGGCGCGCCCCGCTGTTTCCAGCTGGTAGCTGTAGCGGTGGCCACTGCGAAAATTCTTGAAAAACAGGGCCAGGCCCAGGTCGAGCGGCTGGCGCCGGCAGAAGATGATCGGGACCTCGGGATGCAGCAGTGCCAGATAGCCCAGCCGGCTGAGGTTGGCCGGCGAGGTGTCGACAAGGTAACGGGTGCCAGCGGCCAGCGTCGGGCAGTATTGCGGCAGGGGCGAGACAGTCGTCTCTCGCAGCTTGGCGGCAACGGTTTCCAGTCCCGAGCGCTGGTCGAGGTCACCGACGAGCTTGCGTACCAGGGCAAGTTCGCCACCGGGGGTCACCAGCGGGTGCCCCGCCAGCAGGTTTTCGACCAGGCTTTTGCCCGAGCGCGGCAGCCCGGCGACGATGATGGCAGGGCACACCGGGAGTGCCGGCTCCAGGCGGGCATGCCGGCGGAAGAAACCGGCCGTCATGGCCGCGGCGGCCGCCGCAACCTGGTACTCGCGCTTGCCTCGCTCGATGCTCCTGGCGACGAGGGCGTTGGCCTGGGCGAAAAAGGCGAAACCGGCGCGGTCCAAGCCCGCGTCAACAAAGATCTGTCCCAGCAGGAACAGCGCCCGGGCTCGCGAGCTGCTGCTGCGTCGCTCGTTCAGGGCCATGGCCAGCAGTTCGGCGGCCTCGGCGCCGTCCGCCGGAATTTCCTGGAAGTTCAGCAGACCACGGTAGGCGTCAGTCAGCCCCGGGTCGCTGGCCAGCGCCCTGGAATAGCTGGCAACGGCCTCCTCACCGCGGCCCTGCCTGGTGTACACGTGCCCCAGCAGGACCAGCAGGCGGGCGTTGCCGGGGTTGCGTTCAAGGCCCCGCCGAAAGCTGGCGGCAGCGTCCTCCAGGCGCCCCAGCCCTTGCAGCGCCTGGCCTTTGAGACTCCACAGCTCGGCATCGCCGGGGATCCTTGCCAGCTGCAGTTCGCAGTCCCGCAGGGCGCACTCGAAGGCCTTGTTCTGCAGGTTGTCCCTGATCAGTTCGATCGCGGCGGTTTTGTTGCTGCGCATGCGGGCGGCCCCCTCCTGTGCCACCGGTGATGCGGCGGAAGCGCCGCGATCCTCACCGTTGATAGTTGCCCAGCCACGTCCGGCGGGTCAACGCTTTTCGACCCGGGGCCGGCGCGGCCTGTCAGGGGGTCTGGTCATGGGAGGTAGAGTGATGCACCATGGTCCGGACCTGGTCACTGAATAAAGGAACGTACAACAATGACTGTCGCGCTGCGTATTGCATCCGGGCTGCTGGGTTTGTTGCTGGGGCTCAGTTTCCTCAACTGGTTATTGACCCCCGCAAAGGCTGCGGCCATGCTGGGTATGCCGCTTCTGGAGGGCGTCGGGCGCAATAGCCAGGTCGGGGATTTTACCGCGTTCTTCTTCACGCTCACGGTCCTGATCGGCTTGGGCGTGTGGCGGAGGCAGCCGCAACCGCTGTTCTGCGCCTGCCTGCTGCTCGGCAGCGCGGCCCTGTTCCGGGTGCTCGCGGCACTGCTGCACGATGCTACCCTGGCGCCAGTCTCCGTCGCCGTGGAAGTTGTCGGCACGGCGGTTTTGCTGGCATACGCCTCGCGCCTGGGGCCGTCCCGTTCCGGTTAGCCAATTTTTCTGGAGAACGCCCATGACGTCAATTGAGACCCCGGCGCAGCTGGCCGAAAAGATCCGCGAGGCATCGACGGCGGATGCCGCGGAGATGCTCCAGGATATGTCGCCCGAACGACAGCAGCAGGTGCTGGCGGTACTGCCCGCTCACCAGGCCCTGGCGATTGCTTCTCACCTCGCGGGTCCCCCCGCCGCGGGCGGGGAGGGCGCGGTGGAGTTGGATGTCCTGGGAGAGATCGGCGGCGACAGCAATACCATCGAGGAATTGCTGTCACCCCCGTTCGGCGTACTGGGTCCGGATACCACCATCGCCGGCGCCCTGGATTACCTCGTTCACGCCCCTTCGGCCTCGGGAATCACCTATATTTATGTAACAGGGGTGGACGGCCGCCTGCAGGGTACGGTGGCGATGCGCGATTTGTTGCTCGGCCGCCCTGGCCAGCGCCTGGCGGAGATAATGACCCCGGAACCTTTTTCCTTCAGCCGCGATACCCTGCTGTCGGAGGCCATACAGCAGGCGCTGCGCCGGCGCCATCGCATCTATCCGGTAATCGATGGCGGCGGGCGGCTGGTCGGCCTGGTATTCGGCTGGCAGCTGTTCGAGCGCATGGCCTCGGAGCTCAGTGTGCAGACCGGCAGCATGGTCGGTCTGGATCGCGAGGAGCGAGTGGGCACCGGCATCTGGACCGCTTTTCGCATGCGCCACCCCTGGCTGCAGGTGAATCTGCTGACCGCCTTTGCGGCGGCGTTCGTGGTCGGCATGTTTGAAGACACCATCGCCCAGATTGTTGCGCTGGCGGTATTCCTGCCGGTGCTGGCGGGACAGAGCGGCAATACGGGCTGCCAGGCGTTGGCCATAACCCTGCGCGGGATGACCGTGGGCGAGCTTGCCGATGTCCCCCTGGGGCGCCTGCTGCGCAAGGAAATGGCGCTGGGCGCCATGAACGGGTTTTTGGTGGGCTGTGTCGCCGCGGCAGCGATGTGGGTCTATGCCAGCATGACCGGCGCAGGGGACCCCCTGATGCTGGGGCTGGTGATACTGGTGGCGATGGTTGGCGCCTGTGTGGGCAGCGGGATTTTCGGGGTCATGGTACCGATTACCCTGCGCCGGTTTGGCGCCGATCCCGCAATGGCCAGCAGCATATTTCTCACCACGTTTACCGATGTGCTGGGGATGGGCCTGATGCTGCTGCTGGCAACGTCGCTGTTGCTGTAGCTTGCCTGTCCCCCGGACGGGACCTGTCAGGAACCGGCCAGTGCCGGTTGGCGCGCCAGGATAGCCGCCCGGAATCCAGCGGGAATCGGAATCGGGCGGCGGCTCTCCTTGTCGGTGAATACCTGGGTGAGGCTGCCCCGCGCCAGAATCCTGTCGCCTTCCGCGGCATGCAGTTCAAAGGCGAGGTCTGCGCTGCTGCGCCCCAGGCGGCTGTAACCCAGGCGAACCTCCACAGTCTCGTAGGCCCGGCACTCCCCAAGGTAGTCACAGTTGATATTGACGGTGAAGATGAAGCAGGGCGCGGTCTGGGGGTTCATGGCGCCGAAACCCAGTTCCTCCATGTAGAAGCCCGCGACCTCATCCGCGTAAACCAGATAGTTGGCGAAATACAGATGCCCCTGCGCGTCAGTATCACTGAAGCGCACCAGGATGGTGTTGCGGTAGGGCAGGGCGGGAGCCACTTCCATCTACGGCTCCCCGGTGCGCGGGAGGGGTTGAGGATGCTCCGGCGGCATGGCGTCGATGGCGGGCACCGGGAACAGGGTAGCTGGGCGCGGGGTCCGCTTCATGGCTGTTGCATGCCGTCGGGATCATGCTTGCGCAGTGCCACGGCATTCATGCAGTAGCGCAAGCCGCCGGGAGGCGGTCCGTCGGGGAACACATGCCCGAGGTGGGCCCCGCAGGTATTGCAGGTGGTTTCGACGCGGCTGCGACCAAAGCTGTGGTCGTAGTGATAGGCGATTGCGTTCTCCTTCGCCGGCTGGGTAAAAGAGGGCCAGCCGGTGCCCGATTCGAACTTCTGGTCACCGTCAAAGAGCAGGGTGTCGCAGCAGACGCAGCTGTAGGCTCCCGGTTCAAACAGGGAGCACATTTCGTTGCTGAAAGCGCGTTCGGTGCCCGCCTTGCGGGTGACGTGGAATTGTTCCGGCGTCAGCAGCGCGGCCCATTCTTCGTCGCTGCGCTCCAGCGTACGGTCGGGTGCCGGGTTGCCCGCCTCGGCAAAGCGGCGCACATCGTTCCAAGTCAGCATTGCGTAGTCCTCCAGGGATAGGTGCCGGTCCATGCATCCTTCAGGCCCGCACAGTAGGGCCAGAAACGGCGAATATCAAGTCCGGCTCAGCTCGCTGCACCGGCCGCCGCCGTGGAGCTTTGGAGGGCAGGTGATTTTCCTGCTCCGGCTAACGTATACTCTGTACCATGTCGCCGGCAGGATGGTCGGTGCAGTGTCAGGGGAATGCATGTCATTGTTCAGCAGAATTGTAGTGCTTGTTGCCGTCGCAGTACTGGCGGGCTGTGAGACCCTGCCGGTCCCGGGGTCAGAGCAGGTGGTCTGCCCGGAGGTGGAAGTTCCGGAATGCCCCCAGTGGCAGATAGAGGAGCAACCCGAGCCGCGCGTGCTGGAAAAAATAGTATTGCGCCCGGCACCGCCACAGCGGCCGCCGCCACCGCCACCGCCCACCACCGCGGGGGAGCTTGATCTCCCGATCATCGGCGCCGTGGAATTTGTCACCATAGATCCTCCCGGTGTTCGCCTGGAAGCGGTTATCGATACCGCCGCAGAGGGCACCACGGTGGCCGCAAGGAACGTGCGCCTGCTGGAAAAGGACGGCAAGCGCCATGTGAGTTTTGTCCTGGTCGATCCGGTGAGTGGTGAGGAGCATGAGATTGAGGCCCAGGTGCGGCGACGCGTGTCAAACCAGCATGCGGATGGCAGTACAACCCGGAACTATGTGGTCCAGATGTGGCTGGTGCTGGGCGACAATCGCACGCGGGTTGAAGTCGGCCTCTCCGAGCGTACAGACATGCCCTATCCATTGGTGGTCGGGCGCAACCTGTTGACTGATGTCGCGATTGTCGATGTCAGCCGGCGTCACACCCTGGATAACCAGTAGCCCACATGATTGCATCCCGAGCCAAGGTCGGCATCGTCGCCGGCGCCATGATTCTCTTCGGCCTCGCACTGACCGCCTACAAGGTGGTGCGCCTGGATCTGCCGCTGTGGCCGGGTGAGTCGCGGGAAGTCTGGACCATTGAGACCAAGATCAGCTTCAAGCCCAGCGACGGACCGGTGGACGTGGAGCTCCGGTTGCCCCGTGGACTGGGCGGCTGGGTCACCCTGGAAGAGCACTTTGCCTCCTCCGGTTTTGGCTTCTCTGTGGTGGAGGAGCAGGGCGGCAAGGTGGCCCGCTGGTCACGGCAGTCCCTTGAACATCCCACTACACTGTACTATAAGCAGCAGGCGTACCGTGCCCGCCGCGACTCCCTGCCCGCGTTCCCGGTGAGCGAGGTTGAGGCGCCGCTGCTGGAGGCGGACCAGCAGGCCGCCATGGAGCGTCTGGTGGCGGACCTGCGCGACCGCTCCAGTGGTCCGGCAACCTTTGCCGCTCTCCTGGTGCAGGAGCTCGCTCGCGCCGAGCCCGGGCAGGACGCGGAATTCCTCCTCGGCACCTATCGCGATACCGCGCTGCGTGTAGTTCTCGACGTGCTGGCCTACGCCGGCATCCCCGCCCATTCCGTGCGCGGCATCCAGCTGCAGGACGGGCGCCGGCGCCAGACGCTGAGCGAGCTGCTGGAGATCCACGACGGCAGCGGTTGGCAGTTGCTCGATCCGGTCACGGGAGCCAGTGGACTACCGGACAATTTCTTCGTCTGGCACCGGGGTGACGGCGCCGCCCTGCGGGTGATGGGTGGTCGCGACTCGCGGCTGGAGTTCGCCCTGGTTCGCAACAGCCTCTCTGCCAAGACCGTGGTCAGCATGGAACAGCGCAGCGATGACTTCGCCCTCCTGGATTTTTCCATCTATGCCTTGCCGGTGGAGCAGCAGGGTATCTTCAAGGGTATCCTGCTGTTGCCGGTAGCGGCCTTTGTCGTGGTGGTAATGCGTATTCTGGTCGGGATCAAGACCTCCGGTACCTTCATGCCGATTCTGATCGCGCTGGCGTTTCTGCAGACCACCCTGCTGGTCGGTCTGGCGATATTCCTGACCCTGGTCAGCGTCGGTCTGTGGATCAGGTCCTGGCTGAGTCATCTCAACCTGCTGCTGGTGGCCCGGGTATCGGCCGTGGTGATCGTGGTGATCCTGCTGATGGCGGTGCTGGCCCTGATCAGCTACAAGCTTGGCCTGGACCAGGCCCTGACCGTGACGTTCTTCCCGACCATCATCCTGGCCTGGACGATCGAGCGCATGTCCATTCTCTGGGAAGAGGAGGGCGGGCGAGAAGTGATGGTGCAGGGCGGCGGCAGCCTGCTGGTCGCGGTTATGGCCTACCTGATCATGTCGGTAGGGGTGGTCGAGCACCTTACCTTCAACTTCCCGGAACTGCTGGTCAGCCTGCTTGGCGTCATTCTGCTGATCGGCAAGTACACCGGGTACCGACTGTCGGAGCTGTATCGCTTCCGCGACATGGCCAATATGAAATGATCAGGCTGGTCGCTCCCTCCACCCTTCGCCGGCTGGGCATCCTCGGGATGAACAGCCGCAATATCGCCTATATCGGTGCCAACAATCCGCGCCGCAACTACCAGTTGGTGGACAACAAGCTGCTCACCAAGAAGGCGGCACTGGAGCGTGGCATCGTCGTCCCCGAACTGTATGGCGTGATCGACTACCAGTTCCAGATCGATCATATGCTGGAACAGTTGCAGGGCCGTGACGCCTTTGTCATCAAGCCGGTGCAGGGCAGTGGTGGCAAGGGTATTCTGGTTATCGTCTCCCGCGACGGAGACCATTTCGTCAAGTCCAGTGGCGGTGTTATCGACTACCGCGATTTGCGCCGGCACACCTCGAACATTCTAGCCGGTCTCCACAGCCTCGGCGGTCGCAACGACTTCGCCATGATCGAGGCACTGATTGATTTCAACCCGGCCCTCGCTGAGTACAGCTACGAGGGCGTACCGGATATCCGGGTGATCGTGTTCCGCGGCGTACCGGTCATGGCGATGATGCGCTGCGCCACCCACGCGTCGGACGGCAAAGCCAATCTGCACCAGGGCGCGGTCGGGGTGGGCATCGATATTGGCAACGGCCACAGTATCGCAGCGGTGCAGCACGGCAGCCTGGTTACTCATCACCCGGATACTGGCGCCTGTTTCAAATCCCTGCGCCTGCCTGACTGGGAGGCGATTCTCGATCTGGCCGCCAGCTGCGCGGAGATGACCGGGCTGGGTTATCTGGGCGCGGATATCGTGCTGGACCGGCAGCGGGGCCCGATGCTGCTGGAGCTGAACGCGCGTCCCGGACTGGCAATCCAGGTGGCGAACCAGGAGGGCCTGATTCACCGGCTGAAGGTGGCAGAGGAGATTGCCAATACCGCGCCCGATCACAATGCGCGTATCCGTATTGCCAGGGAGCGCTTTCACCGTCCGCAACCGGTCTTCCCCGAGGCCGGGTCGGCCCCCGCATCCGGGGCGGCCTGACCCCGGCTTGCATTCAGCTCAAATTAGCGTAGGATGTGCGGCACGCACCCGCTGACGGTGCCGTTCCTCGTCAGCATCACCCCTCCGAATTACCTTGTTTATTTTCCCCAGAGATTGCTGACTATGACTTTTGACTCCCTCGGGCTGTCCACCAGCCTGCTGCGCGCTATTGCCGATCAGGGCTATACAAGCCCTTCGCCGATCCAGGCCAAAGCCATTCCCTTGATCCTTGCAGGCAAGGATGTGATGGCTGCCGCCCAGACCGGCACCGGCAAAACCGCTGCATTTACCCTGCCGTTGTTGCAGCGCCTGACCGGCGGCAACCCGGTCAAGGCCAATCGCTGCCGCGCCCTGGTGCTGACGCCAACCCGTGAGCTGGCCGCCCAGGTACAGGAAAGCGTGCGCGACTACGGCAAGTACGACGGTTTCCGCTCTGCTGTTGTGTTCGGTGGGGTCAAGATCAACCCCCAGATTGCGCTGCTCAAGCGCGGCGTCGACGTGCTGGTGGCGACCCCCGGTCGCCTGCTGGACCTGCACGGCCAGGGTTTTGTCGACTTCAGCGACCTTGAGGTGCTGGTGTTCGATGAAGCCGACCGCATGCTGGACATGGGGTTCATCCACGACATCAAACGCATCGTCAAGCTGCTGCCGGTGAAGCGCCAGACCCTGATGTTCTCGGCAACCTTTTCCGCAGAAATCACCCAGCTTGCCCAGGGCTATATGCAGAGCCCGGTAAAGGTGGAGGTCGCTCCCCCCAACGCGACCGCGGACATGGTGACCCAGTGGGTCTATCCGGTGGACAAGAAACGCAAGCCGGAGTTGCTCAGCCATCTGGTGCAAAGCAATGCCTGGCACCAGGTGCTGGTGTTCACCCGTACCAAGCACGGTGCCAACAAACTGAGCCAGCAGCTGGAGAAGGACGGCATCCGCGCCGTGGCAATCCACGGCAACAAGAGCCAGAACGCGCGCACCAAGGCTCTTGGCGATTTCAAGCAGGGCAGGGTGCAGGCGCTGGTCGCCACCGATATTGCGGCTCGCGGGCTCGACATCGAGCAACTGCCGCAGGTGGTCAACTTCGACCTGCCGAATATTGCCGAGGACTATGTGCACCGCATCGGTCGCACAGGCAGGGCCGGCGCCTCCGGCCATGCCTACTCGCTGGTGAGTGCGGATGAAGCGGACTTCCTGGCCGGGATCGAGAAACTGATTCGCAAGACTCTGCCGCGGGAAGAGATCGAAGGTTTCGAGCCGGAGCACGCGGTTCCCCAGGGCCGCCCGGGCGCGTCTGGCCGGCCCCAGAGCCCGGCGCGGCGCGCCGGCCCTTCCGCAGCCGACGCCGCCCGGCGTGGTCAGCCCCGGCGTCGTCGCCGCGGCGGCGGCGCGGGGAACGGCAACCGCCCGGCGCGCTGAGAAACCGCTCCTCCGGTTCAACTGAAGCGGTAGCGGCTGCGCTTGCGCCGGTAACCGGTTCCTGTAATGCTGCTCTGGTACTCGGCCCTGCCGGCCCGACTGGAGCATAATAATGAGCGACAAGCCTGATTTTCGCCGCCGCAGCCTGGTAAAGGGTGTCGCGGCGGCCTCTCTCCTGCCCTTGCTGGGCGGTAATCTGATCGGTTGTACCGATGGTCGCGACCGGCAACCGCCGGGCGAGCCCCAACCGGCAGGCGTTGCCGCCACCTTCAATCACGGGGTCGCCTCCGGCGACCCGCTGACCGACCGGGTGATACTCTGGACCCGCGTGACGCCCGACGAGCCCGGCTTTGTCGAAGTGGAATGGGAAGTCGCCGCTGACGAGGGCTTCAGCGATATCGTGGCCAGTGGCTCAGGCATCACCGATGAGGCCGTGGATTTTACGGTGAAGGTCGATGTCGCCGGGCTCGATACCGGCACCTCCTACTTCTACCGGTTTCGGGTGCGCGATCGTGAGTCCCCCGTCGCCCGCACTCGCACCGCACCCTCCGGGGCAACCGCCTCCGCCGTGTTTGCCGTGGTGTCCTGTGCCAACTACCCCGCCGGCTATTTCAATGTCTATCAGGAAGTGGCGCAGCAGCCGGTGGATGCCGTGCTGCATCTGGGGGACTATATTTACGAGTATGCGCCCGGCGGCTATGCCAGTGCCAACGCCGAAGCCCTCGGGCGGGTTGTCGAACCACCGCGGGAAATTATTACGCTAGCCGATTATCGCACCCGTTACGCCCAGTACCGGAGCGACCCTGACCTGCAGGCTGCACACGCGGCGCACCCGTTTATCGTGGTCTGGGACGATCACGAAATTGCCAATGATAGCTGGCGCGAGGGTGCGGAGAATCACGATCCGGAAAGCGAAGGTGAATTTTCGGAGCGGAGGGCCGCTGCCATCCAGGCCTGGTACGAATGGCTGCCGGTGCGACCGCCGGCCAGTGCCGCCGAGATCATCTACCGGCGGCTGCCCTACGGTGACCTGCTCGACCTGATCATGCTGGATACCCGGCATGTGGGTCGCGACCAGCAGTTTGTCTACCCGGATTTTGCCACCGGCGGCATGATCGATGTCGACGCCACCCGCGCGGCCATTGGCGACAGCAATCGCACCCTGCTGGGAGCCGAGCAGCTGGCCTGGCTGGAACAGCAGTTGACCGGTTCGACCGCACGCTGGCAGGTTCTGGGACAGCAGGTGTTGATGGGACGCTACGCACTGCCGTCACCGATCCTGGAGGCATTGGAGCCCAGTATTGCGGACGGTGATCCCCTGCAGGGCGGTACCGCGGCGGTGCTTGCCGCAGTCGCTGCCAGGAACAAGGCGCCCCAGGACCGCACGGCGGATGAGCAGGCTCTGCTGGATTCCGCGATTCCCTATAACCTTGATGCCTGGGATGGCTATGACTTCGAGCGCAACCGGGTGCTGGATTTTGCCGACCAGCTCGGCAGTCGCCTGGTAGTCCTTGCGGGAGACACGCACAATGCCTGGGCCTCGCAGCTGCGCAGCAGCGGCGGCAACCCGGTTGGCGTGGAGTTTGCCGCCCCCAGCGTGTCTTCACCCGGTCTGGAAGAGGTGCTGGGCGCCGATGCCGCGGCCCTGTTTGCGCCGCTCATGTCGATACTGGTGGATGACCTGGTGTACGCCAATTTCCTGGACCGCGGCTATCTCACCGTCGCCTTCGCGGATGACGCGGTCACCGCAGAGTGGCGCTATGTGTCGACAATCGACAGTGCCGACTACACGGAAAACAACGCGGCGTTCCAGCGCCGGGTGGTACAGCGAGCGGATCTCCTGCTGTCCTGACTGGTCCGCCCGGCCCCGGGCCGCGTTTAAAGGGGGTACTTGTTTCCGGGTGAGCGCCAGCGGAGCCCGCTCGGACGCGCCGATTCCAGTCCACAATAAGAGAGGACATACACATGAAGTTTGCTACCTTGCCTGCCTATCTTGAGCACTGGGCCGGACAGTGTCCGGACAAGGTCTGGCTCAAAGACCTGTTGCCCGAGGGATCCCGCGATGTCACCTGGCGCGAGGCCGCCGCCACCGTTAACGCGATGGCGGCGATGCTGGAGCACAGCTTCGGGCACGGGGAGCGGATGGCGCTGCTGTCCCGCAATTGTGCCCACTGGTTCCTGGCCGACCTCGCCATCATCAGGTCGGGGAATATCACGGTCAGCATGTTTACCACGCTGCCTGAGTCCACCGCACAATACATCCTCGATTTCACTGAAGCCCGGGTACTGATTGTGGGCGAGACCAGCAACTGGGAGGCCGTGCGCCGGGTGCTGCCGGAAGGCATTACGCTGATCACCCTGCCCGGCGTCGAGCTGGAGGAGCCTCACCTGCGGTGGGAGACCCTGCTGGCGGAGTGGCAGGGCAAGGCGCCCGGCTACGAGTGCCAGCCCGACGATGTGATGTCGCTGGTGTTTACCTCGGGAACCACCGGGCTGCCCAAGGGCGTCATCCAGACCCACGCCAGCAACCTGATCCCGATCAACCGCTTCCGCGGTACCTTTGGTATCCGCGATGACGCGCGCTACTTTTCCTATTTGCCGCTGTCACACATCGCCGAGCGCCAGATCGTGGAGTTCTCATCCCTGATCTGCTGCGGTGAGGTGAGCTTCAACCAGGGCCTGGAAACGCTCGCGGCCGACCTGCAGCGTACACGGCCACATATGTTTTTCGGTCCGCCGCGGGTGTGGGAGCAGCTCAGGCAGGCGGTGACGGCCAGGATCGGTGGCCAGGAGGCGCTGGACGCTGCCCTGGAGCAGAATCCACAAGCGGTTGGAGCGATGATTCTGGAAAACCTCGGCCTGGACCAGGTCGAATATTGCCTGGTTGCAGCCGCGCCGACGCCTCCCGCCCTGATTCACTGGTGGGACCGCCTCGGCCTGAGCCTGATGGAAGGCTTCGGCCAGACCGAGGCCATGGGCGTGATCGTCAGCGGGCACGACAGCCGGCGAGTAGGTTCTATCGGCAAGCCGATTGGCGAGGTGGAATACCGGATTTCCGATGAGGGGGAACTGCTGGTGCGGGCCGAGGGCTGTACCCCGGGCTATTACAGGGAGCCGGACAAGACCGCAGAACTGATTCGCGACGGCTGGCTGCACACCGGCGACAAGGCGCGGGTTGACGAGGACGGGTTCATTTACCTGACCGGCCGGGTCAAGGACTACTTCAAGACTATCCAGGGCAAGTTCGTTGCGCCGCCGCCGATCGAGAGCGATTTCGCGCGCAATCCCCACACCGAACAGCACTGCCTGCTGGGGCGCGGTTACTCCAAGACGGTGATGGTCGCGGTGCTCAACGAGGCGGCCCGGGAACGCGCCGAGGCCTCGCGGGAACACGCCCGGCAGGAAATCGCCGAAGCGATTCAGCAGGCGGTGGAGAGCATCAACGACGCGCTGGAGAAGCACGCCCGCATCGGCGCGGTGATCCTGGCCAGCGAAGAGTGGACCATCGACAACGAGGTTCTCACGCCGACCCTGAAAATCCGCCGGGACAAGGTTGAAGCGCGTTATGGCGAGCTGGCCGAAGCGCTGGCGCGACAGTCCGCCGAGGAGAAGGCGCTGCTGCTGCACTGGGCGGACTGACGCCGCGGTCAGGTCATTGCTGTAAAGGGCGAGGCGGGGCGGGCTCACCGGGGTCAGGGTGACACTCGTCCACGCCCACCGAGTCTGCGGGTTGCAGGTCTCCCACCGCGTCCCCCGGGCCCCTTGGATCGAGGCTGAAACCGGTCGGCGCGGCCTCCGGTGCCGCTGCTGAGAACGGCACGTGGTCTTCCGCGGCGACAATCTGGTCCTTGTCCCGGGTTTGCACCAACAGGTAAATGGAAAAGAGCGAACTCAGGGCGGCAAAGGACCAGAACAGGGCGGTGGCGTCGAACTGGCTCATGAGCTGGCCAAGCAGTATCGGTGCGCTGGCCGCTCCCAGGGCGTTGAGCAGCAGCACCGAGGTTCCGATTTCCACGAACTCTTCGGCCGAGGAGTTGTCCGCGGCGGTGGCCAGCGATATCGCGTACAGGGGCATGGTCGCTGCGCCGAACAGGAACACCGCGAGGAGGTGGAGACTGTGGGTGACGGTGAGTGCAACTGCGGCGGAAGTCAGAACCGCAGCGACACTCAGGAACACCATCACATAGCGCCGGTCGACGCGGTCGGAGAGCCAGCCGATCGGGTACTGGAACAGGGCGCCGCCGGCGATTCCCGCGGTGATGAACCAGGTCACGTCGGCCATGCTGCTGCCGTAGCGGCGGGCAAACACGGCTCCCAACGCCCAGAAACTGCCTACCACCAGGCCCGACAGCAGGGTGCCCGCGAAGGCTGCCCGGGAGCGGCGATACAGCAGGTTGAAGCGTATCCGCGTTGACTCAATCGGCGCCGGAGCGAGGCGGCTGGTCAGGCCTACCGGGACAATGGCCAGGGCCATGAAGACCGCGGCCAGGATGAACGGGGTGGAACTGTCCGCCGGGCCGACATTGATCAACACCTGGCCCAGCGCCATCGAGGCGAGAATGATGAAGGTGTAGATGGCCAGCACCTGGCCGCGGGACTCTGAGCTGGTCTGGTCATTCAGCCAGCTCTCGATAACGGTATACAGGCCGCAGATGACAGCCCCGGTAAGGAAACGCAGAACGAGCCACGGCAGCCAGCCGTCCAGCATTTCCAGGCTGAGGATGGCACTGATCATCATGGCCGCCAGCACCGCAAAACTGCGGATGTGGCCGACCTTGGCGATGATGCGGGGGATCAGCAGACAGCCGGCCACGAAGCCGAGGAAGTAGGCGGAGGCGCTGACCCCAATGAGAAAATCCGACAAGCCGTTGCTGGTGGCCCGCAGGGGCAGCAGGGTGAGCTGCATGCCCTGTCCCACCAGCAGGAGAGAGGTGGAAATCAGCAGCGAGGTCAGGGTGATCAGCGTTCTCATGCAATGACCGAAGGTTGGGCGCGCGCAGCGGCGAGTCGTGGGTTAGCCCGGAAGGGTACACGTTTTGGCGGGCGCGACAAACCGCAAATACTGTAAAAAAAAGCCCGGCAATGCCGGGCTAAAGAAGCCGAGTTCCCAGGGGGGGGTTAGTTAAGGAACTCGGCTCGGGTGCTCGGATCGGTCTTGAATGCGCCACCCAGCGAGGTGGTGCGGGTGCGGGAGTTGCTGTCCATGACTCCGCGGGACTTCACGCAGTAGTGAACCGCGTCGATGGTGACTGCGACGTCCTCGGTGTCGAGCAATGTCTGCAGGGCGACCAGGATCTGCTGCGTCAGGCGCTCCTGTACCTGGGGCCGCTGGGCAAAGAAGCGGACAATGCGGTTGATCTTGGACAATCCGATGACTTTGTCCCGCGGGATGTAGGCTACGCGGGCCCTGCCGTCGATCGTGACAAAGTGGTGTTCGCAGGTACTGACGACATCGATGTCATCAACCTGTACCATCTCTTCCACCTGCATCTTGTTCGCGATCACCGAAATTTTCGGGAATTGGCTATAATCGAGCCCCGAGAAGATTTCGTCGACATACATTTTGGCGATGCGCTGCGGGGTCTCGCAGAGGCTGTCGTCGTTCAGGTCCAGGCCGAGGGCGCGGGTAATGTCGGTAAACGACTGTGCGATGCGGCGGAATTTCTCGTCGCGCGAGAGACCGTTGTGGATCATTGGTGTCTCCAGCCCGCGCTCCACCAGGGCCTTGCGCACAAGCGCAGCCTCGGGGGAAACGTTGGTGGGGAAAGTGATTTTATCAGCCAGGGCAGCTTCCATGTTGGATCTCCAGTGCGTTTGGGATAGTTACGGCCCGTGTGCGGTGACGGATTCACCTGCCGCGTCACAGGCGGGCAACTTGTCCGACTATTTCTGGACAGGACATGGACAGGCTGCCAGCTGTGGCGAAGCCGGTCATTGCGGGGGAAATTCCTGATGTTGCGTCAGTGCTTGCAGGAGAGCCGGGTCCTGCCCGTGATTACGCCGGGGGAGGTCGCCGCCACCGTGCAGCTGTGCCGGGTCCTGGCTGCAGCGGGCATGAAAGCCGTAGAGCTGACCCTCCGTTCGCCGTCCGCACTGGAGGTCATGCGCGCCGTTGCGGCGGAGGTGCCGGAACTGCGGGTGGCTGCGGGCACTGTACTGACCCCGGCCCAGCTGGATCAGGTACAGGCCGCGGGAGCCCTGTTCGCAGTGAGCCCCGGCGCTACCGCGGCCCTCTACCGGGCCGCTCACAGCGCTGCCATGCCGCTGCTGCCGGGCGTGGCCACGGCGTCGGAGGTCATGGCGGGGCTGGACCAGGGCCTGGATTGCTTCAAGCTGTTCCCCGCCTCTGTGCTGGGTGGCAGGGAGCTGCTGGGGGCGCTGGCGGGCCCGTTTCCCCAGGCGAGCTTTTGCCCCACCGGCGGCCTCGGCGCCGGAAATTTTCGCGCTTTCCTGGCGCTGTCGAATGTGATCTGCTGTGGCGGGTCGTGGATGGTGCCAGCTGACCTGGTCGGCGCGGGCGATTGGGACACCATAACTGAACTGGCGGCGGACGCGATGCGACCCGCGCCGTCGCCCGGGCGCGGCGACACTGAATCAAGGAGCTGAACGATGGCATTGCAACAACCCTTGCGGGTAGGGATCATGGGCTTCGGCCAGATCGGACGGCAGCTCTACGAGCTGGCGTCCCGCAGCGACGATATCGAGGTCGTGGCGATTGCCGACATCGGCCAGCCCGATATCCTGCACTATTTGCTGTGTTCTGAAGTCAGAGAGCCGGAACGGCACAGACTGGATGGCAACTTCCTGGTCAACCCCCGGTTCCGCGCGCGGTTGATGCGCACCGATACCCCGGCCGAAATGCCCTGGGACATCTTCGCGGTGGATATTGTCATCGACGCCACCGGCAAGTTCCGCCAGCGGCAGTTCATGGAGGAGCACCTTGCCAACGGCGCCCCGAGGGTACTGCTGCGCACGCTGCCGGCGGATCATATCGACCGGATTATCATGCCGGGAATCAACGGTCAGGCCGCCCAGCGCGATGATCGCATGGTCTCCGCGGGGTCCGCCACGACCACGGCCCTGTGCCTGCTCCTGCATGCCCTGTCCCGTGATTTCGAGATCGAGTGTGGCAGCATGACGACCATCCACTCCTATACCTCCGACCAGGTGCTGCAGGATTACGCGGGCAGCGATTTCCGCCGCAGCCGCTCCGCTGCCGAAAATATCATCCCCAACAGTCACGAGGCCGCGGACTGGCTCGGCCATGTGCTCCCGGCCTTTGCCGGCAAGATCATTACCGCCGCGCTCAATGTGCCTATCCACGAGGGCTGCCTGCTGGACGTCAACCTTGTATTGGCGGACAGCGCGGTCACCGCCGGGGATATCAACGAGGCCATGCGCCGGCATGCGCCGTCCTACCCGGGTATTGTTGCGGTGGTTGAGGACCCGATTGTCTCCTCGGATGTCATTGGCAACCCCCATTCACTGCTGTTCGACTGCAAGGGCACCATCAAGGCGGGCGCACATACCGTCAAGGCACTGGGCTGGTATGAGACTCTGGGGCACGCCGGCCGCCTGCTCGACGTGGCCCGCATCTATGGCGCTCTTGATCGGCAAGGGGAGGTTGCACAATGAGAATTGCGATCAACGGCTTTGGCCGCATCGGCCGCTCGGTGTTCCGGATTCTGGAGGAAACCCCCGGAATCGACGTGGTGGTCATCAATGACCTCTTCGACTTCGAGGCGCTGCGCTACCTGCTCAATTACGACACCGTGATGGGGCCTTTCGGCAAGGCACTGGCGCTGGAAGGGGACGAGTTCGTGACCCCGAAGGGGCGCTGCAAGCTGATCAGTGAGCGCGACCCCTCTGCGCTGCCCTGGTCGGAGATGGAAATTGACGTCGTGGTCGAGGCTACCGGCGCATTTCGCAAACGGGCCCAGCTGGAGCAGCATCTCCAGGCCGGGGCCAAGCGGGTGGTCCTCACGGTGCCCGCCGCCGACAGCATCGACTACACCATCGTACTCGGCGTCAACGATGCGGGTTTGCAGCCGGACCACAGGATCATTTCCAACGCCAGCTGCACCACCAACTGCCTGGCGCCCATGGCCAGCGTGCTGGACAGGGCCTTTGGCATAGAGGAGGGCGTCATCAATACCGTGCACGCCTATACCAATGACCAGCGCCTGGCCGATGTGCCGCACTCGGACTGGCGCCGCAGCCGCGCGGCGGCGGAAAACACCATTCCGACCTCCACCGGCGCCGCCAAGGCGGTGGGCGAGGTGCTGCCGCAACTGAAGGGACGGCTGCACGGCATTGCGTCGCGGGTGCCGGTTCCCGACGGCTCGGTGGTGGACCTGTTCGTGAAGCTGGCGCGGCCGGTGACGGTGGCGGCAGTGCATGAGGCGGTGCGGGACGCAGCGGCGTCGCCGCAGCTGCGGGGGATCCTGGAATACTGTGACCGGCCCCTGGTCTCCACCGACATCATTGGCAACTCCCATTCGTCCATTTATGACGCCGGTTTCTCCGCGGTCGTCAACGA
>NZ_JAVKCQ010000124.1:0-4808 GCF_040222615.1 Haliea sp. | reverse complement strand
CCATTCTGAACAACGTCAAGTCGGACCTCGAATCGGAACTGCTAGGCGCGCTGAAGGAAGCTGACGCGGAACTCGGTGAGAAGGTGGGTGAGCTGATGTTCGTGTTCGACAATCTGATGGAGCTCGACGACCGCGGCATGCAGCGCCTGATTCGCGAAATTGCCGTCGACAGCCTGGTGATAGCGCTGAAGGGCGTGGATGACCAGCTGCAAGAAAAGTTCTTCAAAAACATGTCCTCCCGTGCCGCGGATATGCTGCGCGAGGACCTGGAAGCCAAGGGCCCGGTCAAGCTTTCCGAGGTTGAGGCCGCGCAGAAGGAAATTCTGGCGATCGCCGGGCGCCTGGCGGACGAGGGCGAGATTTCCCTGGGTAAAGGGGGCGATGACTTTGTCTGATCCCGGCCGCCCGCGCAGCTGGCAGCCACCGCAACTGCGGGATGCGGCACCTGTCGCCGCCGCGCCGGATACCACCGCCATTGCGGAGCGCGCGCGCACTGAAGGCTATGCGGCAGGGCACGCCGAGGGACTGGCAGCGGGTCGCGCCCGGGCCGAAGCGACGGCCGCTGAACTGGCGGCGTTGCTGGGCAACATGGCGGCGCCGTTTCGGCAGCAGGAGGCGGACCTCCTGCGCGAACTGTCTGAGCTGGTGGTGCGTGTGGCGACTACCGTGGTGCGGCGTGAACTGGAAACCTCAGCCGGCGCCATTGAAGCGGTGCTGGCCGAAGCGCTGGACATCCTCGAAGCCGTGGAAGGGCCTGTAGATGTGCATCTGCACCCTGCCGATGCGGCACTGGTCCGAGAGTGGCTGGCGAACGAGCTGCCAAAGCTGACGGTGACCCTGCACACCGACTCCGCGCTACTGCGGGGAGGCTGTCGCGTGGCTACTGCCGAGAGCTACGTGGATGCTTCCACCGAGCGGCGTCTCGACGACGTCTTGCGCACGCTGCGCGAGAGCCGCGGTGCGGTAGGCGGGGCGACAGAGTCGTGAAGACGGCTGCGAGTCTGAATGCCGAGCGGACGGTGCGTCTGCAACGACAGATTTCCGGCCTGGGTGCCCGGGTAAGCGCCACGACACCCATTCGCGAGGGCCGTCTGGTGCGCATGGTCGGCACCCGGCTCGAGGTTGCCGGGTGCACCGGGGCGGTCGGCAGCCGCTGCAGTATCCAGGCAGAAGAGCTGCGCAGCGTAGAGGCCGAAGTGGTGGGGTTCTCCGAAGGCCGGCTAATTCTGATGCCGGAGGGCAGCCTGCACGGGGTGATGCTCGGTGCGCGTGTGCGCCCGCTGGGGTTCAGCCACCGGGTTGGCGTCGATGAACAGTTGCTGGGCCGTGTCATCAACGGCGCGGGCCACCTGCTCGACGGCGGTCCCACGGTCATGTTCCGCGACTACGCTCCCCTGCGCGGTGGCGCCATCAACCCGCTGGCACGCGGCTCGGTGCGGGAACCCCTCGACGTGGGGGTGCAGGCAATCAATGCGCTGGCTACCATCGGCCGGGGGCAGCGCCTGGGCCTGTTTGCCGGCAGCGGCGTTGGCAAGAGCACGCTGCTGGGCATGATGACCCGGCATACCGCAGCGGACGTCATTGTGGTGGGCCTGGTGGGCGAGCGCGGGCGTGAAGTGCGCGAGTTCGTGGATGAAATTCTTGGTCCCGAAGGCCTGCGTCGTGCGGTGGTTGTGGCGACTCCGGCGGATGATCCGCCGCTGATGCGCGTGCACGGTGCCTGGCGCGCAACCGCCATCGCCGAGCACTTCCGCCGCCAGGGCAAGAACGTATTGTTGCTCCTGGACTCCCTCACGCGCTTCGCTCAGGCGCAACGTGAAATTGGCCTCGCCGCCGGCGAACCGCCGGTCGCCAAGGGGTATCCGCCCTCGGTGTTCTCGCTGCTGCCGGCGCTGGTCGAGCGCGCGGGCAATACCGTGGAGGGCTCCATTACCGCGATCTATACCGTGCTGGTGGAGGGCGATGACCTGGCCGACCCGATCGCGGATTCAGCCCGCGCCATTCTCGACGGCCATATCGTGCTGTCGCGTCAGCTGGCGGACTCGGGCATGTTCCCCGCCTTCGACATCGAAGCTTCCATCAGCCGCTCCATGGTCAACGTGGTGGACCCGGCCCAGCTACAGTTGGCACGACAGCTCAAGGAGTTGTATTCTGTGTGGCGGGAGAATCGCGACCTGATAACCATCGGAGCTTATGAACGGGGCACCGATCCGGCCATCGACCGGGCACTGGGCGCGATAGGCCCCTTGCGTGCGCTGATCAGTCAACCCTGGAACGAGAAACGGGATATGCAGCACAGCCTTAACGCACTCCTTGAAACCGCCCGGGCTGCAGGCCTCGGAGGGCAGCCATGACCGCTCCGGACAAGCTCGACAAGGTGGTTACCGTTGCCCGCGCAGACCAGGCCGGCGCGGCGCGCAATCTGCAGGAACAGCAGGCGCATCACAGCCGCAATAGCGACCAGCTCAACCAGTTGCGACGCTTCGCTGAGGAATACGAGCAGCAACTGCGCGAAATGTCGGCATCGGGTATGGCGGCAGCGCAACTGCAGGACTATCGCCAGTTCCTCTCCAACCTGAATGACGCCATCCGCCTGCAGCTCAGTACGGTGGCAGAGAGCACCGAGAAGTTGCAGCAGCAGCGCCAGGACTGGATGCAGAAATCGCTCGCCACATCCACTCTGGAAGACTTCGTGGCACGCCGGCGCATTGTCGCCCAGGATCACGCCGAACGCCTGGAACAGCGCGCCGTCGACGAGCGCTTCAACGCCGGTTTTGTGCCGCCCGGGCAGGAGCCCTCCGGCACTGGCACGTAAATTGCTGAATCTCCTGTGATACGGGAGATCTTACATGATTACGGTTCTGCAAACCCTGCCTGTCGCCAGTTCGGACGCGGTCGCCGCGCCCGGCAATACGGCTCAGGACGGGGCTGAAAATGGATTTTCGCAGATGTTCGCGGCGGCGCGAGCCGCTTCCGACAAGCCCACAGGTGGTGGCAAGGGCGGCAACGCCGCGTCCTCCGGCGGCAGCGGTTTGCCGCCCGCGTCTGCAGGCGCAGCTGCCTCCACGTCTCTTGCCGGAACCGCGGAGGGCGCAGAGCCGGTAGTGCCTGCCTGGAGTTCGTTTGCGCTGGTATTGGAAACCCTTGCCACCGGTGCCACTGCGGATGGTAGCGTAGCCGAAGAGGCCAGCTTGCCAGCGGACGCGGCGGCTCCTGTGGCGCAGGTGGTAGACGATGATGCATCCGCGAGCGGCGTGCCTCTGTTGTCGGCCGGAGTATCACCGGGAGCTGTGGGCGGTAAGGCCTTGCCGGCGCAGTTGCCGTCGGTGGTTGACGATGGAGCGCCGGCCAATTCGGGCAGCGCAGTGGAAGCCGGTATTTCGCCGCCGCCGGGTTTGGCTGCGGGAGCTGTCGATGAGGTGCTGGCGGGCACCCGTGAGCTCCGCGCGCGAGCGGAGACAGTCGATGAGGTGCTGGCGGGCACCCGCGAGCTCCCCGCGGGAGCGGAGACAGTCGATGAGGTGCTGGCGGGCACCCGCGAGCTCCCCGCGCGAGCGGAGAAAGTGGCAGCGGCCACCGGTAGCGCGATACAGGAGGTCGGCATTCTCGCGGCCGCCGAGCGCGCGCGAGGTGACGACGCCGCGGCCCTGCAGGTCCTGCGTCAGCGCGCCGTGGAAGGTGGTCCTGACACGCTGCGCCTGGCGGTGGCTGCGGGAAATGCAGAGCCCGCCGCAGCCACCACCCCCGTCACCGCTGCCGCACAGGGCGCTGCGGCAAACGCCGATGTAGCGGCACCCACTGCGCCGCGCGCGCCCGCGCAGCTGGCGATGACCCATGCACCCCAGGATCCCGAATTTACCGGCGAACTGGCCAACCGCTTGCAGGTCTTCGCACGCAACGGTGGCCACGAGGCGACGCTGCAGCTGCACCCGGCGGACCTGGGCCGGCTGCAGGTGTCCATCACAACCGATGGCGACCAGGCGCGAGTCCTGTTCGTGGCGGATTCTGCCGCGGCCCGCGATGCGATTGAACAGTCCCTGCCGCGGCTGCGCGAAATGCTCGCCCAGAGCGGTCTGCAGCTGGCCCACAGCGATGTATCCGGACAGTCTCAGGGCAGTGGCGACAGCCAGCGCGATGCCTCCGGTTTGTCGCGCGTGGCCGCGGCTGATGACAGTGGCAGCGGGTCCGTGTCCGGCGCCGCGGAATCCGGCGACGCACTCGGCAGTGCCAGCGTACGCCTGGTCGACTACTACATTTAACTTCCCTCCTTTTTCAGTCTAGTATGCCTGCAGGCCGCCCCCGGGCGGCCACGCGGGCGCAGGGTGTCAAAATACTGGCACTCGCCGCACACTCTGCGCCTTAATGTTCTGAAATCATTAGTATTTTTTATTCTGGTACAGCTCTTGCTTTGGGGATGTTGCTGACCGATGGCGGCATTCGGCAGGGCTGCCGGTCAGTTGCGAGGAGCAAGCATGGCTGCAAAAGATGATCTTAATCTCGGCAAGGGTAGCGGCGCGGGAGATGCTGACAAGGCATCCGGTGGCGGCAAGGGAAAATTAATCGCGATCATCGCAGTGATTGTGCTGCTGATCGGTGGCGGTGCCGCGGCGTTCCTGCTGCTCGGCAACAATGACGAGGCAGCCGCCGACGTGGCGGGCGCGGAGCCCGCGGCGCCCAAGGTCGAGGAACGGGAAGCGGCCTACATACCGCTGGAGAAGTTCCTGGTCAATTTCGACCATAAGGGCGGCATGCGCTATATCCAGACCGACATTCAATTGATGGCCTACGAGCCGAAAGCTCTGGAAAAC
>NZ_JAVKCQ010000123.1:0-27222 GCF_040222615.1 Haliea sp. | reverse complement strand
CCGCCAATCGGGCGATGAAATCCACCGGATCGAAGGCCACCTGGGTCGTCCCGTCCCGGTAGGGGGTCTTCAGGGTGTATACCACCTTACCCGTGGAACTGAGAGATAGACGAGGAACAGCGACGGCGGGACGGGCGATGTCGTTGCCGTTTATTTCGTTCGTGTCCCTCACAGCTCACACCGGCGTGGAGAGAGAACCCATTGGCCTTAGCCACCCGCTCCAGTCCGGGATCAGGTCGCTCCAGTGGCCGGATGGTGCGGATCATAAAAGCCTTTCGCCCCTGCTGCGGGCCGACGGCGATGCGGTAGGAGACGGAACTGCCCAGGATCTGGGGCATGGCATCGGTGTCTTCGGCAGGGTCGAGATCCAGCCAGGCGCTCTCCATGTCCTGTTCCAGTAAGCCTTGTCGTTCCAGGCAGCGCCCCCACGCGTTTGCTGATCAGTTGAACCAGGCCCTCCAACTCGCCTTTATCCGGTGCCTTGACGCGTTGAAATCGTGGTGGTCGGTTGTCGCGATACGCATAGACGCCATCCAGGAACAGGACGTGAAAGTGAATATTCAAGTTGAGCGCGGATCCGAAGCGCTGGATCAGTGTGACTGCGCCGGTGGTGCATTCCTTGAGTGAGTACCCAGCCTTGTGGATCAGGTGGGTCGAGATCGCCCGGTACGCGATGCCCAGCACCTTGCCCATTGCCTGGGGATGGGCGGCGAACAGATAGCGCAGAGGAAAGGGGAAACTGATGACCCACTGACGAAGCGGGACATCGGGAAACACCTCCTCGGCTAGCAGAGCGGCGGTCTCCGCCATGCGGCGGGCGCCACAGCTGGGGCAAAATCCGCGCCGCTTGCAGGAAAATGCCACCAGACGCTCGAAGTGGCATTTGTCGCAACGCACCCGCAGGAATCCGTATTCCAGACGGCCGCACTTGAGATAGGCCTCAAAATCCCTGTGGACATGGTCGGGTAGGGATTTGCCCTGCTGGGCAAGCTGGTCCACCAGGGCAGGGTAGTGCGCTTCGACGAGTTGGTAGAGAAGTGTTTGCTCGGGTTGATGCCGTTCGTAGGCAGTTTTGCCAAGGCCATGCCCATAAACAGGGGCAGACCCTTCCTGCCTTGTGCCAACATGGTGGTTCCGCCCAGAGAGATCGAACGAACCAGCCTGTAACGGATGGCTGGACAATGCCACGTCCAAAGAAGCCGCCGAGCCTGGTGCGATTCATCAGATGCGGCGGTGACTGAAATAGTTACTGGCCCAGGGAATACCAGGTGCCCCGTCCGGCGCCATGCCGGGTAAGGTGTCCGGCTTCAGTGAGCACCTTTATGTGGTCCTTGATGGTGTTCCGATTCCTGCCAGTCGCAGCGGACGCCTCAGCTACCGTCAACCGCCCCCGCTCTCGACAGATTTCCAGCAACTGCTGCGACAATTCGGGCAGGTTTCCGAGGATCAAACGCTCCCGTCGAATCTTCCGCTCCAAACTATCCTTTTGTGCTATCAGCGAGCGAAGGAAATACACCAGCCACGGTTGCCAATCGGGGCTCTCACTGCGGATGGTCACCTGGGTCTGTCGCAATGCGAGGTAGTACTGCTCCTTGCTCTGCTCAATGACACCTTCCAGGGAACTGTAGGGCACATATGCATAACCGGCCCGGAGTAGCAGCAACGTGGTCAGGACCCGGGACAGGCGACCGTTGCCGTCCTGGAAAGGATGAATTTCCAGAAACACCACGACGAAAATGGCGACCACCACCAGAGGGTGAAGATCAGCTTTCTCCAGGCTTGATCGCGCCCAATCGACCAACTCCTTCATCAGCCGCGGTGTATCGAAAGGTGTGGCGGTCCTGAACACCACCCCCAGGCTCTCTCCCTCCGGGCCAAAGGCCTCGACGTGGTTATCCAGCGTCTTGTACTTGCCGCAATGGCGTTGATCTTTCGATGAATACTTCAGAAGGTCCCGGTGGAGATGCTTGATATGGTTTTCAGTCAGCGTGATTTCGGACCAACTGGCGAAGACCAGTTCCATCACCTGTGCATAACCTGCGACCTCCTCCTCGTCGCGGGAGGCAAAATCCTTGATATTCAGATTAGCCAGCAAACGCTCTACCTCCACGTCCGTCAACCGGGCACCCTCGATTCGGGTGGAGGAGCCGATACTTTCGATGGTGGCTACCCGGCGCAGGGAGGTCAGTTGTTCCGGTGCAATACGCCCAATAGCCGCCCACGCGCCTTTGAACTCATCGATCGCGGCGATGAGATTCAGCACTTCTGGCGTAATGATCAATGTGTCTGTGTGCACGCCGCCATCCGTATATTCATCCATTTCCACCCAATTAGACTAACACAACAACCTCCATTTGTCCATCCAATTCCACCCATTTTGACACCCAGACTGGGCGAGTTTGCTGGGAATGGAAGAGGGTAAGAGGGCCTCCGCCCACGTCACTACAAAGCGAAAGCGAGTAGTGACGTGGGCGCAACGTCTTGCGCCCGCACCGAAACGCCGCCTCACTCACAGCCGCTCCTTCGCTGAACTTTGGCCTGGCGCAGCCTGGCTTGTCGCATTCCCACGCAAACCGTCTCTCCCCAAAGTGGTTACACTGTAACCACAAACCCCGTCGCACTTTGACGGGGTTTTTTATCCCGCCATCCGTTGACAGGGCTTTCTGTGACAGCCATATTACCCGTTGTGGTAGAGTCCTTTCAGCACTAGAAATTACCCGTGGCCACTACGGAAAAGTGGCAAGGAAGACCCCACCTTGCATATGCAAACGGGGTAGGCAGATTCTGGTGGTATTGGAATCTGCTGAAAGCGTCGCCCAGGGCCTTCCCCGACGCAGCGGTCAGTGATGACCGGGTCCATCTTCGAACCACCACGGTGCTTTATAGTCTGGGCATCGCCCCTTCCAATCTATTCCGCTCTTTCTGGGATTTTTTCAAACGCCACAGTTGCTGTCGCGGGCCCCTGCCCTCGGCCACCCACTGTTTTCTTCAACCCGGCAAACGCGCTGACGGTCAGCGCGTTCAGCACATTCCACTCAGGAGGTAATTCCACCCCAGCCTCAGGCTGGATAACCGTTGGTTTGCACGGGCCAGTTTTCTGCGAAAACACACCGTGCTGTCTATGGCCAGACACATTCAGGTCAACCGGGATTGGTGTCCCGTGATCGTACCGCCCAGCGGGCCTGCGCAGCTTTTGTTGCCAGGTGATCAGAAACACTCACCGAAGGATCAACACTATGCGCGACCTGAACTACCAACTGAAAGTGTTATGCCGACACAGCCACGAAGGCAGCTTTGAAACCCGAGTGGGCCGGGAACGGCAGCTGACGGCCATCGCCAACCAGTTGCACGAGCTGGGTTTTAGGCAGCTGCAGGCCACCTCCCTGAGGCAGAAACATGTGCGGGCCCTGGTAGAGCACTGGCTGGGGCAAAGCCTCTCCCCAGGCACCATCAAGAACCGCATGAGCTGTTTACGTTGGTGGGCGGAGAAGGTTAACAGGCGAGCGGTCGTGGCCGGTTCCAATGATTTCTATGGCATACCGGACCGGCAGTTCGTGTCCGACAGCAGCAAGGCCAGGGGCCTGGCCCGCGAACAGCTTGACCAGGTCAAGGATGAGCATGTGCGGATCAGCCTCCGTCTGCAGAGGGCCTTTGGCCTCCGTAGGGAGGAAGCCCTAAAAATCCGGCCCCGTTGGGCGGATCGGGGCGACCACCTGCACCTGAAAGCCAGCTGGACCAAGGGTGGCCGGGAACGCACCGTCCCCATCCGCACCCGCGAGCAACGCGCCCTGCTGGAGCAGGCCAAGCGCCTGGCCGGGGTGGGGGCCCTGATCCCCCGAGGACGCAGCTATATCGAGCAGCTGAGGATCTACGAGCGCCACACAGCCAATGCGGGCCTATCGAAAATGCACGGACTGCGCCACGCCTATGCCCAGCAGCGCTACCTGGAACTCACCGGCTGGCCATCCCCCCATGGCGGTGGGCCCAGCAAGAAAGACCTGACCCCGGCGCAGCAAGAGGCGGATCTACAGGCGCGCCTGGCAATCAGTAGGGAGCTGGGGCATGTCAGGGAACAAATTACCGCGGTGTACCTGGGGAGATAGACGATGCAGATCCAGCCCCGCCTGATCCGACTCCGCGACGCCCCCGACTACCTGGGTATGGACCGCAATCGCTTTAACCGTGAGGTACGCCCTGCCCTGACGGAACTTCGCATCGGCAGCCAGGGTGTCGCCTTCGACCGCCTTGAAATAGACGCCTGGGTGGACCAATATAAACGGTGCAACGGGCGTCCCGCACGACATCGAGGAGATGAACTATGGGACGCAATCGAAACTCCGGGCTGCGGAAGCGGGGTGGGATCTGGCATATCGACAAGCAGGTCCTCGGCCATCGCATTCACCAAAGCACTGGAACGAGCGAACTCAAAACGGCGGAGCTGATACTGGCCCGCCGGGTTGAGGAGATCAGGCAGGCGTCAGTATTCGGCATACGGCCGGTGCGCATTTTTCGCGAGGCAGCCACGCGCTTTCTCGAGGAGAACACCCATCTGGCTACCCTCCGAACCTACGCCTTCCATCTGAAAGAGCTGGACCCTTACATCGGCGAACTGCCGCTGCATCAGGTCCATATGGGCACACTGCAGGCCTACATAGATAAAAGGAAGAAGGAGGGCAAGAAGAACAAGACCGTCAATGGCGCCCTGGCCACGGTACGCCGGGTACTCAACCTCAGTGCCCGGCTGTGGCGGGATGAACACGGTTTGACCTGGCTGGAGTCGGCACCGCTGATACAGTTGCTGCCGCTACACGATGCCAGGCGCCCCTACCCGCTCAGCTGGGAGGAGCAACACCGTTTGTTCAAGGCGCTGCCGGATCACCTGAGCCGGATGTGTCTGTTCAAGGTGAACACCGGCTGCCGGGATGGCGAGGTCTGCAGCTTGCAGTGGGATTGGGAGATCGACGTGCCGGAACTGGGCACCTCGGTATTCCTTATTCCGGGAGCAAAGGTCAAGAACCGGGAGGATCGGTTGGTGGTACTGAACCGGGTGGCAAAGTCAGTGATCGACAGCGTGCGCGGGCAACACCCGCAGCGCGTCTTCACCTACTACGGCCGTCCGGTACGCAGCATCAACAACAATGGCTGGAAAACGGTGCGGCGCAAGCTGGGCCTGCCGATCCGGGTGCACGACCTGAAACATACCTTCGGTCGCCGCCTGCGAGCGGCCGGTGTGCCCCTGGAAACCCGGAAAATACTGCTGGGCCACAGGAACGGCGACATCACCACGCACTACTCCGCGCCGGAGCTGGAGGAGCTCATTGAGGCGGCAAATCGGGTGTGTTCAGGAAAGTCCGGCAAAACTCCGGCACTGGTGGTGCTGCGGCACCGGACCCAGGGCGCCGGTGCCCGGTAGGTAGTTGATAGTGAAGGGGAAATTGGTGGGCCGTGCTGGATTCGAACCAGCGACCAATTGGTTAAAAGCCAACTGCTCTACCAACTGAGCTAACGGCCCCGAGCGAGGTGCGTATACTACGGATTTGGAAGTAAAACTCAAGCGGTTTTTTACGTCATCGCCGCCCATTGTCCCGCTATGACCGGTAACGGGTGGGATCGGTGACACCGGCCTGCTGGAACCCTTCGCGCCGCAGGCGACAGGAGTCACATTTGCCGCAGGCCAGGCCCTGCTCCGTGGCCTGGTAGCAGGACACGGTAAGGGCGTAGTCGACCCCAAGGGCGGTGCCCGCGCGAATGATATCGCCCTTCGAGAGCTGCATCAGCGGGGTGTGGATCGTCAGTTTCTGCCCTTCGACACCGGCGCGGGTCGCCAGGTTAGCCATGTTCTCGAAGGCGGCTATGTATTCAGGGCGGCAATCGGGGTAACCGGAGTAGTCCACCGCATTGACGCCGATGAATATGTCACTGGCGCCCAGCACCTCGGCCCAGCCCAGCGCTATCGAGAGGAATACGGTATTGCGGGCGGGGACATAGGTGACAGGGATACCGGGGGTTTCCTCTTCCGGCACGGCGATGGCCATGTCGGTCAGGGCGGAGCCGCCGATGCTGTCCAGGTTGAGCGTCACCACCTTGTGCTCGACATCGCCCAGAGCTGCGGAAGCCCGCTCCGCCGCGACCAGTTCCGCCCGGTGGCGCTGGCCGTAGTCGAAGCTCAGGGTAAAGCACTGGTAACCCTGCGCCCGTGCCATGGCCAGCACGGTGGTGGAGTCAAGCCCGCCGGAGACCAGGATGACAGCGCGCCTGCCCACCCCTGCCCGCTCAGTGCCCGGGCTCATCGTTCCACAGCAGCTTGTGCAACTGCAATTGCAGCCGCACCGGCAGATTGTCTGCCAGGATCCACTCCGCGAGCTCGCGACCGTGAAGCTGGCCATGACTGGGCGAGAACAACACATCCGACACCCGCGCCGCCAGCCGGTATTCATCGAGCTTGAAGCGCGCCCACTCGTAGTCGGCGCGGTCACAGATCACAAACTTGACCTGGTCGCGGGGCGTCAGGTGGGCGATATTGGTGTAATCGTTGCGGTGGACCTCCGCGGAAGCCGGCGTCTTCAGGTCCAGCACCTTGACCACTCTCGGGTCTACAGCAGCGACCGGCAACGCCCCGGAGGTCTCCAGCGACACTTCGTAGCCAGCGTCACAGAGCGCTACCAGCAGGGGCAGGCAGCCCGGCTGCGCCAGGGGCTCACCACCGGTGACCGTGATATAGCGTGGTCGGTGTCCTGCCACTTCTGCCAGCACCTGCCCGAGGCTCCACTGTTCACCGCCGCTAAAAGCGTAGGCAGTATCGCAGTAGACGCAGCGCAGGGGGCAGCCGGTAAGGCGCACGAATACGGTAGGCAGGCCCACGGTGCGCGCCTCACCCTGCAGGGAGTAGAAGACCTCAGTGATGCGCAGTGAGACGTCCCCCGCGTCGGCGGAGGCCGCCGGGGGGGAGCGGAGTTGGGTACTCGCCATAGCCTGGCCTGACCTGCGGTCAGTAGTTCTCGCTGATGAAATCCTGCGCCAGCTTGACCGCCGCACTGTTGGTAGCACCAAACTCACTGATTACCCGATCCAGAAACTCCCGGGCGCGCTCGCGGTTGCCCTTGGTGTAGTGGATACGGCCCAGCTTGAACAGGGCATCAGGAACTTTGGAATCCTTGGGATACAGATCCAGCAAGAGCATGAATGACTGCCGCGCAGCCTCCGTGTCCGGCGGTGACGTTACCAGGTGCAGTTCACCCAGCCAGTAGTGGGCATTGGGGGCAAACCGCCCGGAGGGGTAATCCTGCAGGAACTGCTGGAAAGCCGTAACCGCCTTGTTGAACTGCTGGCTCCGCACCAGGGCATAGGCGGCCTGGTAGGCCGGGCCTTCACCCGGCTGCTCCGCGGCTCCCGTCGCAGCTGGTGCGGCTGCGGCGGCCAAGGGTTGCTCCACGGCGGCTTCCGCAACGGGAGCCGAAGCCGCTGGCAGCGGGGCCTCTGCGCCTGGAAGTGGGTCGCCGGTGCCACCCGCCAGCATACCCAGGCGACGGTCGAGATCGATATAGCGCTCCAGGCTCTGGGCCTTGAGGGTGCGCAGCTCGTGAGCCTGCTCCTCGACCATGCCATTGAGGCGCATCACTTCCTGCTGCAGCTGCTGCACTTTCAGCAACAACTGCCCGGCATTGCTGCCCCCGGCCACCGGGGTAGCAGGGCTCTCGGCTTCCAGCACCGGGGCCGCCGGAGCAGAGCCGATGCCATAGCTGGTGACAGGATACGCCTGGGCAGGCTGCACGGCGGAAGAGGACGAGGACGACGGGTTGGCCGCTGCCGCGGCGCGCTCCGCTTCAACGTCAATATAGTCCTGGGCATTTACTGTGGGCAGAAAGCAGAACGGGCCAACCGCCAGGGCCAGCCCGTTTGCCAACAGCGCTTTGCTGAGATAACGCATGCGCTACCGCGCCCTACTTGAGCTCAACGCGACGGTTCTGGGACCAGTTGGCCTCGCCAGAACCGTATGCGATGGGCTGTTCTTCGCCGTAGCTGACCGTTTCAATACGGTAGCTGGAGATCCCGTTCACGACCATGTAGTCCCGCACGGTGTTCGCGCGGCGCTCACCCAGGGCCATGTTGTATTCACGGGTACCGCGCTCGTCTGTGTGACCTTCGAGACGCACACTGCGCTCATTGGTGCGGAGCAGGGCAATATGGGCATCCAGCGCAGCCTGGGCCTGGGGCGTCAGGTTGGAGCTGTCGTAGTCGAAGTAAAACACGTTACCTACGGCGGCGACGGCGTCCTGCAGGCGCTGCTGGGAACCAGCGGCATCGGCGGCAGCGGCACGTTCCGCGGCAGAGCGGGCAGCTGCTTCAGCAGCGGCAGCGGCGGCAGCGGCGTCGTCGTCTTTCGTATCCTTGCTGGAACAGGCTACCAGGAAAGCGGCGACGAAGAGCAGGGTCAGTGCCTTGCCAGCAACAGTCAGTTGTTTCATTGCGTTTCTATCCTTGCGAATGGTGATTGATGACATTGGTTACAACAGCCGTGGTTAACGACTCAGATAAGGTGACCATGCCGGTTCACGGACATCGCCTTCGCGCGCCGGTAAACGGAATTTCACTCCGCCATCCACGGAAACGGCGGCAAGAATCCCCCGGTCCCCGGATTTGGTGCCATACAATACCATAGAGCCATTGGGTGCGATACTGGGACTTTCGTCAAGCTCTGTACTGGTGAGCACCTGCAGGCGGTTGGTCACCATGTCGTGCAGTGCGATATGGAACCGTCCCCCGGACTGGTGCACCATCACCATATTGCGCCCGTCCTGGGCCATGCGTGCCCTGGCGTTGTAGGTCCCCTCGAAGGTCACCCGGTCGGTGGCACCAGTGCGCAGGTCATAGCGGTAGATCTGCGGGCGCCCTCCACGATCCGAGGTGAACAGCAGGGAGCGGCCGTCCGGCATCCAGGTCGGCTCGGTATCAATGGCGTAGTGGCGGGTGATCTGGGTCAGCTGCTTGCTGCGCAAATCCATTACGTAGATATCGGGATTACCGTCCTTGGACAGGACCATCGCCATGGAATTGCCATCCGGGGACCAGGCCGGCGCACCGTTGAGGCCGCGGAAATTGGTCAGCTGCTCGCGCGCGCCGGAAGCCAGCTCCTGGCGATAGATCGCCGGGCGGCTGGTCTCGAAGGACACGTACGCAATGTGCTTGCCATCCGGGGACCAGGTCGGCGCCATGATCGGCTCGCGGGACTCCAGCAGGACAATCGGGCGAGCCCCGTCCGAGTCCGCCAGGGTCAGGCGATAGTAGTCCTTGCCGGCAGGATTACGGGTGGCGGACACATACAGCAGTCGGGTGGCGAAAGCGCCCGGGATGCCGGTCAGGGTTTCATAGACTTCGTCGGCCACCCGGTGGGACAACATCCGGACTTCGTTGACATGCCCTTCCTCGTAGCCGTGCAGCACCCGCGCCTGGCGGTTGACATCGAACAGCTCGTATTCGATCCGCATCTGCACCTGGTTGCTTACCGACACGCGGCCAATCAGGACATACTCGGAATTGATCGCGCGCCAGTCCCGGTAGAACACTTCCTGCTGGGTGGTGGGCCGCGCCAGCATGTCGCCGCGGCTCACCGGCTCAAACTGTCCGCTGCGTGCCAGGTCGGCCTCAATAACCTTGGCCGCATCTTCCGGCTGGGCTCCCGAGCCCTGCCAGGCAAAGGGCACCACCGCGATGGCCGTCGGGTTGTCCATGCCCTGGGTGATTTCGATAACCAGTTGCGCCCGGGCATTCAGCGTTGCCAGGGCAAGCATGGCCGCCAGTAAAACTGCTGTCAGGTGTTTCATCAGTAACGTAGATCCTCTGGTCTGAATAACAGGCGGAAGCGCCGGAAGTTCTGCTCGAATTCGCGCGGCGGCAGGTTCTTGAGCTCGGGGAAATTGCCTGCGCGCTCCACCGCGGCAATCGCGGAGCGATCAAACGCGGTGTCCCCGCTGCTGCGCAATACGCCCACGCTCACCACCTCGCCGGTGGGGATCAATTGTATGGACAACAGAACCTCCATTCCGTTGCGGGCGCTGGGCGGACGGCTCCAGCGACGCTGCACCGTCTGCTGGATCAGCGAAGCATAGCTGGCCGCCAGCTCCGCGGAGGCGGCGGCAGCGCGCGCGGCCTGCTCCGCGGCCGCTTTACGGGCAGCCTCCTGCCGTGCAGCCTCCGCCAGCTCCTGCTGGGTCGGCCGGGGAGGTTCCGGCTTCGGCTCGGGCTTCGGTGCCGGGTTGGGCTCCGGTTTCGGTTCGGGTTTGGGCGCCGGCTTGGGCTCCGGCTTCGGCTCTGGTTTGGGGACCGGCTTCGGCTCTGGTTTGGGTACCGGCTTGGGTACCGGCTTCGGCTCCGGTTTGGGTACCGGCTTCGGCTCGGGCTTGGGCTCAGGTTTCGGCTCGGGCTTGGGTTCCGGTTTGGGCTCCAGCTGGCCGGCATCCACCAGGGTCGCATTGATCACTTTGGGCGCCGGCTTGGGCTTCAGCATGCGCTCTTCGGAGCTGGACCAGTTGGCCGTCAGCAAATAAATGACCAGTGCGTGCAGCAGCACGGTCGCCATGGCCGGGCGCAGGACAATACGCGGCGTCACCGGCTTGGCATAAATGGAGAAGTTCACTGGGGTGGCTCGGTCACCAGTCCGACGCTGGGGGCGCCCGCTTCCTGCAGGGCGGACATCAGGGTGACAACCTCGCCGTAGGGCACGGCGCGGTCGCCCCATATCAGCACCGGCTTCTCGGGGCTGCGGCGCATCACCGCACCCACGCGCTGGGTAATGGTGGCCAGGGCAAGGGCCTGCTTTTCATCCTCGCCGAGGTTGAGGAAGAGCTGGCCGCTGCTGTCAATCGAAATGATCAGCGGCTCACTGTCCTGGTTTTCCACCGGGTCCGCATCGGCGGTGGGCAGATCGACCTTGACCCCCTGCATCAGCATCGGCGCGGTCACCATGAAAATGATAAGTAACACCAGCATGACGTCAATATAGGGCACGACATTGATGTCGGCCATGGGACGGCGCTTGCTGCGGGACCTGGACACGACTGCGGTCATCCCGCTTTCCTGTCGCGCGCGCGTAGCGCGTAAGCCTGGCGGTAGAGAATGCTGGAGAACTCGTCGACAAAGGTGTCGTAGCGGTTCAGGAACATATCCATGCGACTGGCGAAACGGTTATAGGCAAGTACCGCGGGAATCGCGGCAAACAGACCCATGGCGGTCGCGACCAGGGCTTCGGAGATACCGGGGGCGACCGTGGCCAGGGTCGCCTGGGTGGCATTGGCGAGACCGCGGAAGGAGTTCATGATCCCCCACACTGTGCCAAACAGGCCGATATAGGGGCTGGTCGAACCCACCGACGCCAGGAAGGAGAGGTGTTTCTCCAGGCGTTCCTCTTCCCGCAGCATCGCGACCCGCATGGCCCGGCGGGAACCCTCGATCACGGCCTCGGAATCCATCTCCGACTGCTTAGCCAGCCGCGAGAACTCCTTGAACCCGGCGCGGAAGATGCTTTCCATACCGACGATGATCCTGCCATCGGCGGCGCGTTCGTTGCCCTCGCGATACAGCTGCGACAGGTCGATACCGGACCAGAACCGCTCCTCGAACTCGAACATCTCCTCGCGGCCGTTGCGGAAATAGATGAACCGCTGGACGATCATGTACCAGGAGGCCATGGAAGCCATCAGCAGGGTCAGCATGACCAGCTGCACAGTGAATCCAGCCTCGAAAATCAGGTCGATAATACTCAGTTGCGCTTCCAAGTGTCGGGCTCCCCCCTCAATGAACCTGCGCGGCGCGCAGGCTGTCCAGCATATCCTTTGGCAACCGCCGCGG
Source organism: Haliea sp. (assembly GCF_040222615.1). Lineage (GTDB taxonomy): Bacteria > Pseudomonadota > Gammaproteobacteria > Pseudomonadales > Halieaceae > Haliea. The sequence goes on along the minus strand of NZ_JAVKCQ010000123.1, from coordinate 15,378 downwards.
GCGCACCCCCGCGCGATCCACGCAGGCAATGGTGATCTCCGCAGATGCCAGCTGCTCACCGCCACGACAGACCACCTGACGCATTGCCAGGGAGGCGCCGCGCACAGCCGCCAGCGTCACACCCACCTCCAGCTGATCGTCCAGAGATGCCGGCGCCCGATAGTGTATGGCCACGTCACGCACCACGAACATCAGGTCGTGATTGAAGATGTAATCCTTGCCATAACCCAGGCTGCGCATGAATTCGGTGCGGGCGCGTTCCATGAACTTCAGGTAGTTGACGTAGTAGACAATGCCACCGGCATCGGTGTCCTCGATGTAGACTCGCAGCTTAATTGAAAATTCCGCCGCACTCACGCGTTCTCGTCCCGATCCGGCTCCAGTGGTAATTGTGCCGTTTCCGGTGTGCGCCCGGCGGGCAGGCCGAAGTGCAGGTAGGCATTGCGCGTCACCATGCGCCCCCGCGGGGTGCGCACGATATAGCCCTGCTGGATCAGGTAGGGTTCCAGTACATCCTCTATGGTGCCGCGCTCCTCGGAAATGGCGGCGGCGAGGCTGTCGACACCCACCGGGCCGCCGTCGAACTTCTCGATCATGGTCAGCAGCAGGCGCCGGTCCTGGTGATCGAAGCCGTGGTGGTCCACGCTCAGCATGTCGAGCGCACGGTCCGCCACTTCGGCAGTGATGTGACCGTCGGCCTTGACCTCGGCGTAGTCGCGCACCCGCCGCAGCAGGCGGTTGGCAATGCGCGGCGTGCCGCGGGCGCGGCGGGCAATTTCCGCCGCGCCATGGGCATCGATGCCGATCCCGAGGATAGCCGCAGAGCGGGCGACGATGGTGGCCAGGTCCGCGACCTGGTAGAACTCCAGCCGCTGCACGATACCGAAGCGGTCGCGCAGGGGCGAGGTCAACAAGCCGGCGCGGGTGGTGGCACCGACCAGGGTAAAGGGTGGCAGGTCCAGCTTGATGGAGCGGGCCGCCGGCCCCTCGCCGATCATGATGTCGAGCTGGTAATCCTCCATCGCCGGATAGAGGATCTCCTCGACAACGGGACTGAGGCGGTGGATCTCGTCTATAAAGAGAACATCACCTGGCTCCAGGTTGGTCATCAGGGCGGCGATATCCCCGGCCTTTTCCAGTACCGGGCCGGAGGTGGTCTTCAGGGAAACGCCCATTTCGTTGGCGATGATGCTGGCGAGGGTGGTCTTCCCGAGGCCGGGGGGGCCGAAGATCAGGGTGTGGTCCAGGGGCTCGCGGCGGCCGCGTGCGGCCTGCAGGAAAATGGTCATCTGGTCGCGCACCACTGGCTGGCCGATATACTCGTCCAGGGTCTTCGGGCGGATAGCGCGATCCAGCAGTTCCTCGCGATCGCCCCTGGCCTGGGGCGCGATCAGGCGGTCGGTCTCAATCATTTTCGGCTCACCACGGCTTTCAGGGCGCGGCGGATGAGGTCCTCACTGCCCGCCGCGCTGTCATCGTTGACCGCCGCTATCATGCGCGCAGCCTCGGCCGGCTTGTAGCCCAGGGCAACCAGCGCCCCCTCGGCATCCGCCACCCGGTCGCTGGCCGGGGTGTAGACCGAGGCCGGAGCCGAGGTATCGCCCTCGGCCCACTGTCCCAGCCAGTGCTTCAGTTTGTCGCGCATCTCCACCAGCAGGCGCTCGGCCGTTTTCTTGCCGACCCCGGGCAAGGCCACCAGCGCGGAGAGATCATCCCGCTGCACACAGCGGGCGAATTCGGTGGCGTCCATGCCGGAAAGGATGGTCAGCGCCAGCTTGGGTCCGACTCCACTTACCTTCACTAGCTGGCGGAACAGCGCGCGATCCCGCTCATCAACGAAACCGTACAACAGCTGCGCGTCTTCGCGGACCACAAAGTGGGTCAGCAGGGTGACGTCCGCGCCGAGCTCGGGCAGCTGGAACAGGGTGCTCATGGGGACCTGGATATCGTAGCCAACCCCGGCCACATCCACGAGAATGTCCGGAGGCTGCTTGTACACCAGAGTGCCGCGTATCCTGCCTATCATTGTCCTGCCACCGCTCCGCTAACGCATCCGGCGCCGGCGCACGGAGGTCGCGCCGGCAATGTTTATCATACTGTGTTGGGTATGGGCATGACACAGGGCGGCAGCCAGGGCGTCCGCGGCGTCTTCCTGCGGCTCGGCAGGCAGCTTCAGCAACATCTTGACCATGTGCTGGACCTGGCTCTTGTCGGCGGCGCCCGTACCCACCACCGCCTGCTTGATCTGCCGCGCGGAGTACTCGGCGACCGCCATGTTCTGCGCCACGCAGGCCACGATGGCCGCGCCCCGTGCCTGCCCCAGTTTCAGGGCGGAACCGGCGCTCTTGGCCATGAATACCTGCTCGACCGCGAGCTGGTCCGGGCAGTGCAGCAGAACCAGCTCGGTCACGCTCTCGTAGATCACTCGCAGCCGCTCGGGCAGATTCCCGCCGGGCAGGCGGATTACGCCGCTGGTCAGGTATTCACTGCGACCGGATACGTAGTTGATGATGCCAAAACCCGTTTTGCGGGAACCGGGGTCGATCCCGAGGATGACCGCCATAGTGTGCTCCGAGCCCTGCCTGGAATCCCTGATCTGTATAAATCTACAGTATTATGCCGACGGGTCCAACTCCCGTATCCGGCACCCGCCGGAGCTATTCCCCGGCAGGAGCGGCCGGCGCGTGTTCCCTGGCCTGGCGCAGGCGGATATTGAGTTCTTTCAGCTGGGCTTCGTTCACCTCTCCCGGGGCATCGGTGAGCACGCAGTGCGCTGTCTGTGTTTTCGGGAAAGCGATGACATCGCGAATCGACTGCGCCCCCGTCATCAGCATCACCAGGCGGTCGAGGCCGAAAGCGAGGCCACCGTGGGGCGGAGCGCCATACTGCAGGGCCTGCAGCAGGAAACCGAATTTCTCCTCCGCTTCCTCGTCACTGATACCGAGGATACGAAAAACCGCCTGCTGCATGTCGCGCTGGTGAATACGGATACTGCCACCGCCGAGCTCGGTACCGTTCAACACCATGTCGTAGGCCCGGGACAGGGCTGTCGCAGGATCCGCCACCAGGGCCTCCGGGGAACAGGACGGCGCGGTGAAGGGATGGTGCAAGGGGGTCAGGCCACCGTTGCCGTTGTCCTCGAACATGGGGAAATCCACCACCCAGAGAGGCGCCCAACCTGTGCGCACCAGCCCCTGGTCGTGGGCCACCTTGAGGCGCAGGGCGCCGAGGGATTCGTTCACCACCGAGCTGCGGTCGGCGCCGAAGAAGACGATGTCGCCGTTCTGCGCACCGAGGCGCTGCATCATTGCGGCCACCACGTCTTCGGGCATGAACTTGAGGATGGGCGACTGCAGCCCTTCGACGCCGGCCGCCAGGTCGTTGACCTTGATCCAGGCCAGCCCGCGTGCACCGTAGATGCTGACGAAGCGGGTGTAGTCGTCGATTTCCTTGCGGCTGATGCCGGCGCCGCCGGGTACCTTCAGCGCCGCCACGCGACCGCCGGGATCGTCGGCCGGGCCCCGGAACACCTTGAACTCCACCTGCCGCATCAGGTCGTCGACGCTGACCAGCTCGAGGTCGATACGCAGGTCCGGCTTGTCGGAACCATAGCGCTCCATGGCCTCGGACCAGGGCATGCGCGGGAAGTCGCCCAGATCCACGTCCAGCACCGTGGCAAACAGCTGGCGAATCATGCGCTCGGTGATCCCCATGATCTCCTCCTCATCAAGGAAGGAGGTCTCGATGTCGATCTGGGTGAATTCGGGCTGGCGGTCGGCCCGCAGGTCCTCATCCCGGAAACACTTGGCGATCTGGTAATAGCGGTCGAAGCCGGACACCATCAACAGCTGCTTGAACAGCTGGGGGGACTGCGGCAGGGCGAAGAAGTGGCCGGGGTGGGTGCGGCTGGGAACCAGGTAGTCGCGAGCCCCTTCCGGGGTTGCGCGAGTCAGGATCGGCGTCTCGATGTCGAGGAACCCCTCGGCATCGAGGAAATTGCGCACTGCAGTAGTGATTTTCGCGCGCAGGATCAGGCGGTTCTGCATCTCCGGACGGCGCAGGTCCATATAGCGATACTGCAGCCTGACATCCTCGCCGACGTTGGTGTGCTCATCGAGCTGGAAGGGCGGCGTGACCGCGCTGTTGAGAATCTCCAGCTCCTTGCCCAGCACCTCGATCTGGCCAGTGGCCATGGCCGGATTCACCGTGCCCTCGGTACGGGCGCGCACCCTGCCGGTGATCTTCAGGACGAATTCGCTGCGCACCCGGTCGGCGCGCTGGAAATGCTCCTCGGTATCGGGATCGAATACCACCTGAACCACGCCGGCCCGGTCACGCAGGTCGAGGAAGATGACACCCCCGTGGTCCCGACGACGATCCACCCAGCCACACAGGGTCACCGTTTCGTCGATATTGGCCGTGCCGAGGGCGCCACAAAAATGACTGCGCATAATTCCGTATCCGTCAATTGTCAGGTTGGCCCCGGGGGGCAGGGTCTAGCTGGCGGCCGTCGCCTCGCCGCCCTTGGAGGCGCCGGCGCTGTCAGCGGTCGCCGCCGGGGCTGCCGCAGGTGCGGAGCCCTTGTCGTCGCCGCTGGCGACCAGGTTCTTCTTGCCACCGGTCTTGAAATCAGTCTCGTACCAGCCGCCGCCCTTGAGACGGAAACCGGCCGCTGAAACCTTCTTGCGCAGCTCGGGAGCACCGCAGGCGGGACAATCCACCAGCGGGGCATCGCTGATCTTCTGCAGGGCTTCATGCAGGTGGCCACAGGACTGACACTGGTACTCGTATATCGGCATGGAGTGTACTCGCCAAATTAATGGGGCAGAAAAAATCGAGGCGCGGATTTTACCCCATGCCGGGGCGCAGGCCAATACAGGTGCAATGGGGAACTTGGGGAGGGAAGCGTGCCCCTGCACCAGACCGTGCCGAGGCGTGGAACAACCTGAACCCCGCCCGCGGCCGCGGGCAGGGCCTGCTGCCGTGACTCAGTCGGCGGCGAAATCCTTCATTTTCTTCAGCGGGCGCACTTTCACAGCAACGCTGGCCGGCTTCGGCTTGAAGGTGGTCTCCTGGCCGGTGAAGGGGTTGATGCCCTTGCGCGCCTTCTTGGCGGGCTTCTTCACGGTGGTGATTTTCATCAGGCCCGGCAGGGTGAACTCGCCTACCGCACGCTTCTTGAGGCTCCGCTCAATCAGCGACTCCAGCTCGCCCATCACATCGCCGACCTGCTTCTTGCTCAGGCTGGTGGATTCCGCAATGGATGCCACGATCTGGGTCTTGGTGAGTTTGTCCTTGATAAGAGGTGCCGCCTTTTTGGCAGGTGCTGCCTTCTTGGCGGGAGCTGCCTTCTTGGCCGCTACTTTTGCCGTTGCCGTTTTCTTGGCAGGTGCCTTCTTCGCTGCTGCTTTTTTCGTCGCCATAGTCTTTTCAACCTTCGTTCTAGTGAGTTGGGACACGCATCCAAGCCGGACTGACCGCGACCACCACTGCCGCCACCAGGCTCAAGCACTGATATTAACCATGAAAAGCTGTAATACAAGGGCTTTTTCGTTGCCGGGGGCAAAAATAACCCTGTTTTTGCTGCATATTCCCGTTTCTGCCCCCCACACGTCCTTCCACCACCGCCCCGCCGGGCGACCCTGTCCGGGCGACGCTGTCCGGCCGACCCTGTACCGCCGCCGTGTTCGGACGTAAACTGGGCGCCTTCCCCAATCCCCCCACGGACCCGAGCACATGCGCACCAGCAACTACCTGATCAGCACCCAGAAAGAGACCCCGGCGGATGCAGAGGTCATCAGCCACCAGCTGATGCTGCGCGCGGGGCTGATACGCAAGCTGGCGGCCGGTCTCTACACCTGGCTGCCCCTGGGCCTGCGGGTGCTGCGCAAGGTCGAGCAGGTGGTGCGCGAGGAAATGGATGCCAGCGGCGCCATAGAAATCAGCATGCCGGTGGTGCAGCCGGCGGAGCTGTGGCAGGAATCGGGTCGCTGGGAGCAGTATGGTCCGGAGCTGCTGCGAATCCAGGACCGACACCAGCGCGACTTCTGCCTCGGCCCCACCCATGAAGAAGTAGTCACCGACCTGGTGCGCAACGAGATCAAGAGCTACAAACAGCTGCCCCTGAACCTGTACCAGATCCAGACCAAGGTGCGGGACGAGATCAGGCCGCGCTTCGGCATCATGCGCGGGCGCGAATTCCTGATGAAGGACGCCTACTCCTTCCACATCGACCAGGCCTCGCTGGAAGCTACCTATCAGGTGATGCACCGCACCTACAGCAATATCTTCAGCCGTCTCGGCCTCGAATTCCGGCCGGTGATTGCCGACACCGGCAGCATCGGCGGCAGCGCCTCCCACGAATTCCACGTGCTGGCGAACGCCGGCGAAGACGCCATTGCCTTCAGCGACAGCAGCGACTATGCCGCCAACGTCGAGATGGCCGAAGCCCTGCCGGGCACAACGGAGCGCCCGGCGCCGTCCGCCGAGCTGGCGGAACTGGCGACGCCCGGCGTGCGCACCATCGGGGAATTGGCGACACTGCTCACACTGCCCGCCGCCAGCACGGTGAAAACCCTGGTGGTAGAAGGTGACGAGCCCGGGACCCTGGTGGCCCTGGTCCTGCGCGGCGACCACCAGCTCAACAGTATCAAGGCCGAGAAACTGGCCGGTGTCGGCAGCCCGCTGGCCATGGCCGACGAGGATGCCGTGCGCGCGGCTTGCGGGGCCGGCTTTGGCTCGCTGGGGCCTGTCGGCCTGCCGCTGCCAGTGATTGTCGACCGCAGCGCCGCTCTGCTGGCGGATTTCGTTTGCGGCGCAAACCGCGACGACATGCACCTCACCGGAGTGAACTGGGAGCGGGACTGCCCCCTGGCCCGGGTGGAGGATTTACGCGACGTCCAGGAAGGGGATCCGAGCCCCGATGGTGAAGGCACGCTGCTGATCCGTCGCGGCATCGAAGTTGGTCACATCTTCCAGCTCGGGCGCAAGTACAGCGAAGCCATGAATGCCAGCGTGCTGGACGAGAACGGCAAGGCCGTCACCATGAATATGGGCTGCTACGGTATCGGTGTGAGCAGGATCGTGGCCGCGGCAATCGAGCAGAACCACGACGAACGCGGCATCATCTGGCCCGAGGCCATGGCGCCATTCCAGCTCGCTATCGTTCCACTGAACATGCAAAAATCGGAGGCGGTAGCGGAAGCCGCGCTGTCCCTGTACCAGCAGTTTCGGGAAGCCGGTGTCGATGTCCTGCTCGACGACCGCAACGAGCGCCCCGGCGTCAAGTTCGCCGACATGGAACTGCTGGGCATTCCCCACCGCCTGGTGATCGGCGACCGCACGCTGGCCGAAGGCAAGCTCGAGTACAAGGGCCGCTGCGACGCGGAGGCAACGCTGATTGCGGCGGACGCTGTCGTCGCCGCTGTGCTCGGCCGCCTGCAACGCTGACCGCCGACATGGCGGGTCGCGGTAAACCCTCGAGGTTCCGCTGGCAGGCGCTGGCGGCCGCCATGCTGTTGGCGGTACTGGCACCGCTCGCCGCGGGCCAGCCGCAGGACCCGGAAGAGCGCGCCGCACTCAGGACCTTTCTCGACCAGACCATCAACAGCGCCGACAGTTTCGCGGATCGCTACGACGCCGAGGTGTGGCTGGTGGATATGTCCGCTCGCCTGGAGCGCTTCGTCAAGGATGCAGAAGAGCGGCTGCAGCTGCTGCGCCAGGTCCACGCGGCGGCCGCCAGGGCGTCCCTGCCCCCCGAGCTGGTCCTGGCTGTTATCGAAGTGGAAAGCCACTTCGACCGCTTTGCCATCTCCCGGGTCGGCGCCCAGGGCATGATGCAGGTGATGCCGTTCTGGAAGAACGAGATCGGCCGCGCGGATGACAACCTGACCATGAACCTCACCAACTTCGAGTATGGCTGTCGTATCCTGCAGTTTTACCTGCAGCGGGAAAAAGGCGACCTGCACCGGGCCCTGGCCGCCTACAACGGCAGCCTGGGAAGCCGGCGTTACAGTAACAAGGTCTATCAGGCCTGGGCCCGGCACTGGCGCACCGGGCCGCTGCCGTGGGCGCACTGAATCAGCGGAACGCGCCGGGGGACTGCCCTGTCCACTTCTTGAATGAGCGGTGAAACGCGCTGGGGTCGCTGAAGCCCAGCACCTCGGCGACCTCGCACACCGACAGTTCCGGATGCCGCAGCAGGCTGATGGCGCGGTCCCGACGGGCCTTGTCCTTGATCCGCTGGTAGGAGGTGCCCTCGCTTTCCAGTCGTCGGCGCAGGGTCCTGGCCGACATGTTGAGCAAGACGGTCAGCTCCTCGAAACTCGGCATCTCAAGCTGGAAGTCGTCGCCGATTATCCCCCTGATCCGCCGGCTAATACTGCTGTGGCAAGCTTCGTGGTCGTGCAGGAGAAAATAGGGCGCCATCGCCATGAATTCGGCCAGCTGCTGTTCATCGCGCTGTACCGCCGCCTCCAGGTGGCGGGCGCTGAAGGTCACCGCATTGACCCGGGCACCGAACTCCACCGGGCCCGGGAAAAAATGACGCAGCGCATCGCTGTTGCGGGGCTGGGGGCCAGCGCAGCTGGCTTGGGTAGTATCAATTTCCTGGCCGATCAGCCAGCTGCAGAAGCGGAGCCAGATGGCCAGCCCCGCGAGGACCCTGTGCTGGAGCGGGGCGGGCACTCCGGCACCCAGGTAGGTCAGGGTGGCCTCGCGGGCATCGGCGTCCACCAGCAGGCGGTTCTGCACAGGGGGGGACCGTCGTGCCCGACAGCAGGTATTGAACTCAATGGCGCGCTGCATCGCCACCCCCAGGGTTCCGCAGCCGAGCATGCTCAACGCCACCAGCCGCAGGGTACCCGGGGGGGTCGACGCATCCGGCATGGTACCCAGGGTCTCGTCGTCCAGCTGCCGGCACAGCACGCCGCAGAGGCGACTGTACTGGGAGGGCGTTGCCACATCTGTCAGGGTCTGGTTTTGCAGGGGGTCATGGGCAAACCCCGCCTGGGCCAGCAGCCGGTCCCGCGGCAATCCGCTGGCCGCCATCATCACCAGCAGGCTGCGAGTCAGCGCCGCGGGAACCCGCGACGACATCCTCTCACTCCCTGCAGTGAAACTGCGGCGACTCATTCCGCGCTCCTGACGATGACTGGACCCGCAGTATAGTCGCCTGCCACTCGCGACCAAAGTCCCCAGGCCGCTCGCCCCGACAGCTGCTTATACCAGCCCGAGGTTTCGCCCTGACAGGTACATTTGACAAGGCTGGCCGCGCTGCCCAATATGCCAGCACTAATGAAGCTTCTGACGCCCGCCATGCCATGAACGATATCAGTCAGCTGAGCAAGTGGAACCGGGATCTGTCGCGGGCCATCTCCGCCCTGGGCACGGATCAGTTCTTTCCCACGCTGATTGAGGCCATCCGGGGCCAGGTGCACATTGACTACCCCCAGATCTGGCTCTACCACCGGGACCTGCCGCCCCAGGTTCTCTACCACGAGATTCCCACAACGGCCGTGGCCTCCCAGATAGACACCTATCTCGACGGACCCTACCGCGAGGATCCTTTCTACCGGGCCTCGATGAACCAGCCGCGCTCCAAGTTCTACCGCCTGTCGCGGATTACCTCCGGCAAGTTGCGCGAGTCGCAGTACTACCGCGACTACTACGCCGAGACCGGAACCGTTGACGAGACTATCTACCTGTCCCGACTGCGCGCCGGCAACGTGATCAACCTCTGCATGATGCGCCTGCCGCAACAGGGCGAATTCACCGAGCAGGAGTACGAGACGCTGTATCTACTGGCCGAGCCGGTGTCAGAGCTGATCAAATCCCACAGTGAGCACGACGATTTCGCGGTGACGCACCTGATCCAGCCGGGCATCAATCACCAGATTGACCTGGCGTTTCGCACCTTTGGCTCGTCGCTGCTGTCGCCGCGGGAGAAGGACGTGCTGGAGTTGATGCTGCGCGGCTATGGCACCGACACCTCGGCGGCGCGCCTGGGGATTGCGCTGGAGACCGTCCGCCGCCACCGCAAGAGCATCTACCGCAAGCTGGATGTGAGCTCCCAGACCGACCTGTTTTCCCTGTTTATCAACTCCCTGACCTGCCTCGGCGAAGCCGCTGGCGACGATCCCCTGCGGGTCTACATGGCGCCAGCCCGTTGACTGCCGCGCCACAAGCCCCGGTCCTGCCCCGCATGGGGCATTGAACCGCCTCCGCGAAATCCAGATAGTGCACCCTTACTGGCCTGAATCACGGTGTCCGAATGTCCCTTGAAGCCGACTGGTTCCTGCGGGCCCACCCGGAGATAACCACCGTCGAGGCCCTGCTGCCCGACTGCAATGGCATCATGCGCGGCAAATGGTTGCCGCGGCACAAGCTCGCCAGGATTTTCGACGGCGAACTCAAGCTCCCCAAGACCGCCTTGAGCCTGGACATCTGGGGCCGGGACGTGGAGGAGCTGGTCTTTGCCTCCGGTGATGCCGACGGTATCTGCCGGCCGGTGGAGGGTTCCCTGCTGCCGACACCCTGGTCCGCTGGCGGCCAGCACGGACAAATCATGCTGTCCATGTTCGACGCCGACGGCGCCCCCTACATGGGCGACCCCCGACACGTTCTGAAACAGGTGGTCTCGCGCTTCCAGGATGCGGGCTGGACTCCGGTGGTCGCCGCGGAACTGGAGTTCAGCCTGGTGCGCTGGGACAACGTGGTCCCCATCCACACCTGCCCCTCCCCCGCCGGCAGCCAGCCGGTTGGCGGCAACATGTACGGCCTCGACGTGCTCAACCAGCACCAGCAGATGATGGAGGAGCTGCGCCTGGCCTGCGAACTCCAGGATTTGCCCTTTGACGGCGTGGTCAAGGAGTCAGCGCCCTCACAGTACGAAATCAACATGCAACATGTCCCCAGTCCCGTGCTGGCGGCCAAGCAGATCCTGATGATGAAGCGGTTGATCAAAGGCGTGGCCCACAAGCACGGCCTGGTCGCCAGCTTCATGCCCAAGCCCTTCGAGGACGAGGCCGGCAACGGCATGCACGTCCACTGCAGCGTGCTCGACCAGCGCGGCGTCAATGTCTTCGATGACGGCACCGAACGCGGCACTCCCCTGCTGCATCACGCCATTGCAGGCTGCCTGCAACACATGGCGGACTCCATGATCATCTTCTCTCCCGGCTTCAACGGCTATCGCCGCTTCCAGCCCGGCACCCACGCCCCAACCTACCCGAGCTGGGGCTACGAAAACCGCACGGTGGCGGTGCGTGTACCGGCGGGCTCCCACGCCGCGAGGCGCCTGGAACACCGGGTTGCCGGTGCCGACTGCAACCCCTATCTGCAGTTCGCCGTGGTGCTGGCCGCAATGCTCGACGGCATCGAGCAGCAGGCGTCACCCGGCAACCCCACCCGGGGCGACGGCTATTCCCAGAAGACCGGCTATCTGCCCGGTTATATGCATGAGGCCCTGGACCGGTTCCGCAAGTCGGAGTTTATCCGCACCGCACTGGGGGGGGAGCTGCAGCGTATATTCACCCTCACCAAAGAGCAGGAAGTGGCAGAATTTCGCCACCGCATCTCGCTGCTGGAGTACCAGTCCTACCTCGAGCGTACCTGACCGGAACCAGGGGGCGACGGAACCAACACCGACGGCCGTGATCAAACCCTGGCTGCAGTGCCTGTGGTCAGCCTGCGGCGGCCCTGAACAAGACTTTTTGCCGCCAACACGCTACCATCGCCTTTGTTTCTTTAGCCCCAGAGCTCTACATTCCTATGCCCAATGCCCCAGCCAAACCGCCCCTGATTCCGGTCAATGTCGCCATCTTCGTGGGCTTCCCGCTCCTGGCCCTGATCCTGGTGCCCCTGTGGGGGGTCTACCACGGTTTCTCGGCCGCCCAGTGGCTGTGGGCAGTGGTATTCCTGTATCTGAACGGGCTGTCGATCACCGGCGGCTATCACCGGTTGTGGGCACACAACGCCTACGAGGCCCACCCGGCCCTGAAGTGGTTCTACGCCCTCTGGGGCGCGGGTGCCCTGCAGAACAGCATCCTGGTCTGGGCATCCGATCACCGCCGCCACCATCGCCATGTGGACGACAATGAGCAGGACCCCTACTCCGCGGGCCGCGGGCTCTGGTTCAGTCACATGGGCTGGATGCTGCGCGACTATCCCAGCGGCGAGAACGACTTCAGCAATGCCAGGGATCTGCAGCGCGATCCGGTAGTCATGTTCCAGCACCGCCATTACGTCGCCCTGACGACCCTCATGAACCTGGGGCCGCCAGTGCTGCTGGGCGTGTTCCTCGGCGATATCATCGGCACCGTCCTGCTGGCGGGTCTGCTGCGCCTGGTCGTCAACCACCACGTCACCTTCTTCATCAACTCCCTGGCCCACTTCTGGGGCACCCGTCCCTACACCGAAGACAACAGCGCCCGGGACAACGGCTTCCTCGCCTTCCTTACCTATGGCGAGGGCTATCACAACTACCACCACATCTTCCAGAACGACTACCGCAACGGCATTCGCTGGTGGCAGTGGGACCCAACCAAGTGGCTGATCAGCCTGTGCGCCAAAATCGGCCTCGCGGCCAAGCTCAACCGGGTCCCGGACTTCAGGATCCAGCGCGCCATGGTAGACGCCCAGTTCGCCCGCGCCCGGCGGGAATTGCAGGAGCAGGCGGACAACGAAACCCTGCGGGAGCTGCTGGAGCGGGAATACCAGTTGTTCACCGAACACGTGAATCAGTGGCGCGCGCTGCAGTCCGAGCGGGTCGAGCGCAAGGTCGCTGAAATCGAGGATGCGCTGGAAGTCCGGCGCCTGCAGATGGTCGACAAATGGGAGCACGCCGCCCTGCGCAGCAAGCTGCGGGAGCTGGAGTACGCCCTCAAGAACCAGCGCAAGCGCCTGGGCATACTGCTCCAGCAGTTGCAGCTGCAGGCGCCGGTGGGCGCCTGACAGGTAACCGAATGGCAGCACCAGCTGCCAACCAAGGAGAACGCGACATGGCCTCTACCGTCTACGACTTCACCTGCCAGACACCTTCCGGTAAAAAACAATCTTTGGAGGAGTATCGGGGCAAAGTGCTGCTGGTGGTCAACACGGCTTCAAAGTGCGGCTTCACACCCCAGTTTGCCGGCCTGGAAAAGCTGTATGAGCAGTTCCGGGATCGCGGCCTGGTCATTCTCGGCTTTCCCTGCAATCAGTTCGGCAAGCAGGACCCGGGCAGCAATGACGAGATCATGGAATTCTGCCAGCTCAACTACGGCGTCAGCTTTCCCATGTTTGGCAAGATCGATGTCAATGGCGGGACTGCTGACCCCCTGTTCAAGCACCTGAAAAAGGCCGCTCCCGGAGCCCTGGGGTCACAGGGTATCAAGTGGAACTTCACCAAGTTCCTGATCGACGGCGAGGGCAATGTGGTCAAGCGCTACGCGCCCACCACCAAGCCCGAGGATATCGCAGGCGACATAGAGCCCCTGCTGCCCTGAACCTCGACCCGGGTCAGTGCTCCCGGGTGGCCCGGAACTCAATCCCGGGCCAGCGCTCTTCCATCAAGGCCAGGTTGACCCGCGTCGGCGCGAGGTAGGTGAGATAGCCGCCACCGTCGATGGACAACTGGTCCGCGGCCTTCTTGCGGAAATCCTCCAGCTTGCGGGCATCATCGCAGTGTACCCAGCGCGCGGTGTAGACGTTGACCGGCTCGTACAGCGCCTCGACCTTGTATTCATCGGCGAGGCGGTAGACCACCACATCGAACTGCAGCTGCCCCACGGCACCGACGATCAAATCGGAACTGTTCAGGGGTGCAAACACCTGGGTTGAGCCCTCCTCCGACAGCTGCTGCAGGCCTTTCTGCAACTGCTTGGACTTCATCGGGTCGCGCAGGCGGATGCGCCGGAACAACTCCGGGGCGAAGTGGGGAATGCCGGTGAAATTGAGATCCTCGCCGGCGCTGAAGGTATCGCCAATCTGGATCGTGCCGTGGTTGTGCAGGCCGATGATATCGCCGGCAACCGCCTCTTCCACCAGCACCCGCTCTCCCGCCTTGAAGGTCACCGCGTCGGCAATTCGCACCTCCTTGCCCAGCCGCACATGGCGCATCTTCATGCCCTTGTCGTAGCGGCCGGAACACAGCCGCAAAAACGCTATCCGGTCACGGTGCCGGGGATCCATATTGGCCTGGATCTTGAACACAAAGCCACTGAATGCCCGCTCCCCGGCGCTGACCTCGCGCTCCTGCGCCTCGCGGCCCTGGGGCGGCGGCGCCCACTGGACGAAGTCGTCCAGCATTTCGCGCACGCCGAAGTTGCCCAGCGCGGTACCAAAGAACACCGGGCTCAGCTTGCCGGCCAGAAAGGCCTCGGCGTCAAAGGCGTGGCTGGCGCCCCTCACCAGGTCGATTTCATCGACAAAATCGGCGTACTCATCGCCCAGCAGTTCCCGGGCGCCGGCGCTGGCCAGACCGTCAATGCGGCGGTCATCCGGCAGCACGCTGCCCTGCCCTGGCGTGTAAAGATGAATAACATCGGTGTAAAGGTTGTAGACACCCTTGAACTGACTGCCCATGCCAACAGGCCAGTTGATCGGCGCGCCCTGTATCGCCAACACCTGCTCGATCTCATCCAGCAGCTCGATCGGGTCGCGAATATCCCGGTCCATCTTGTTGACGAAGCTGAAGATTGGCGTGTCCCGCAGGCGGCACACATTCATCAGCTTGATGGTCCGGTCCTCGACGCCCTTGGCGCCGTCGATCACCATCAGCGCCGAGTCCACGGCCGTCAGGGTGCGGTAGGTATCCTCGGAGAAATCCTCGTGGCCAGGCGTATCCAGCAGGTTGACGATGCGGTCGTGGTAGGGAAACTGCATTACCGAAGAAGTTACGGATATCCCGCGCTCCTGCTCCATACTCATCCAGTCGGACGTGGCGTGCGGGCCCCGCTTGCCCTTGACGCTGCCCGCCACCTGGATCGCGCTGCCCAGCAGCAGCAGCTTCTCGGTTATCGTGGTCTTGCCCGCGTCAGGGTGGGAGATGATGGCGAACGTGCGTCGCGCGGCAATCGCTTTGCTCAGCTCTGGCATGATGTTACCTAGGGGAAAAAGCGGCGATTATACGCGCTTTACCCGCCCAAGGCAGCGCCGCAGACCCGACAGACAACAAGCGGTGGAACCGCCGGCCGTTGTTGCGGTCAAACAGCCGCCGCCGGCTTTTTGCTGTAAAATCGACGCCCCGAGTCATCGGGCACTCCCCCTTTACACGTATGGACACCATGAAAAGATTCCTGCTACCGGCAATTGCCATCGCTGTCGTTGCCGGCGTACTCGCCCCCAGGCTGCTACCCACCTCCCCGGAGGCGGGCGCGACGGCCACCCGCCCGGGGGGTG
>NZ_JAVKCQ010000122.1:0-22589 GCF_040222615.1 Haliea sp. | reverse complement strand
ACGCTCCAGGCTGTGCGTGGACCGACGCGGCTGCCGCCCGTGACAATCAGCTGCTGCCGCTCGACGTAGCCCAGATCCCTCGACGCGTCCACCCCCTAGACGCGGTCATCGTAGTAGAACAACAGGCGCTTGCCATCGGTGGACCAGCCCGGTTGCTGGATATTGCGGTCCAGATCCGGCAACAGCTCGCGCCGGTTACCGCCGTCGACACCCATCACATAGAGACGGTGCCGGTGATAGCCCAGCCCGCGGTCGTCCCAGCCAACCCAGGCCAGCAGCTTGCCATCGGGAGACACCGTGACCTGGGTGTCGGGGCCGCGGCGGTCGGTGAGGGCAACGATAGCCCCGGTACCCAGCTCTACCCGGTACAAGTCCGTGTTCTGGGTGTCCTGCTCCCAGTCGGGATTGCGGTTGGCGACAATGTACAGGGCCTCGGCGTCCGCGCTCCAGGCGATATTGCCGCTGTGGTGGAAGTTGCCAGTAGTCACCTGCCTGGGGCTGCCGCCATCGGCGGGAAGGACAAATACGTGCTGGTACCCGTGGGGCTTGCTGCCGGCCCCGTCGGTGCGGTAGCTCATCCGTTCCACCACTTCCGGCGCATCCGCCCACTGCGCACCCGCCGGCGGCCTGGGCAGGGTGCCGATGGTCGGAGCCGGTGCCGGCACCAGCATCCTGAACGCCAGCCATTTGCCATCCGGCGACCAGACCAGGCTGGCGGGGGCCTGTGGCAGCCGCGTCAACTGCGCGGTCTGGGCCGAATCCAGCCAGCTGACAAACAACTGGGGGCCGGTGTCGTCGCGGCGGACATAAGCCACCCGCGAGCCCTCCGGGGACAGCGCCGGCGAGCTGATACTGTCAGGCCCGGTCGTCACCGGGCGGTGCTCGCTGCCGTCGATATTTACCCGCCAGAGATTACTGCGCGGCTGGTCGCGCATGATGTCCATGCTGTGACGCAGGTACAGCACCCTGTCGCCCCTGTGGTCCAACAGCGGTGAACTCACCCACCCCAGCTGGAATACGTCGTCAACCGTGAATGGTGTTCGCGCCTGCGCGGCGGACGCCAAAACCGCTGTGCAGGCGAAGCCGATGGCGAAAAGTCTTCTCAGTCCGGCAATCATTACGTCTCCGTGCCAGAATCCGCTAAACTAAGCAGCTTCTGTTGCCAAAAAATTCGATGCATTATGGACAACCCGCTACTGGAAAAGAATACCCTGCCGTCGTTCTCGACTGTGAGTCCCGAGCACGTACTGCCCGCAGTGAGCTTCCTGATCGAGCGCAACAAACGCCGGATCGGAGAGTTGCTGGCCGCGCCCGGGCCGCACAGCTGGGAGTCCCTGATCCAGCCCATTGAGGACCTGGAGGACGAGCTGTCCCAGTGCTGGTCCCCGGTGGCCCACCTCAATGGCGTGCTTAACAGCGAGGCCCTGCGAGCAGCCTACAACGCCTGCCTGCCACTGCTGTCCGAGTACAGCACCTGGATGGGGCAGCACACGGCGCTGTATGAGGCGTACCGCGACCTGGCCGAGCGCGAGGACTTCGCCGACCTTGCCCAGGACCGGCGACAGGCCGTGAACAACGCCCTGCGCGATTTCCGGCTCGCGGGCGTGGCCCTGCCGGCCGCGGAAAAGCAGCGGTATGGTGAACTTCAGCAGCGCCTGTCGGAGCTGGGCAGCCGTTTTACCGACAATGTCCTTGACGCCACCAACGCCTGGACCAAACAGGTCACTGCCGGGCAGCTGGCGGGAATGCCGGCTACCGCGCTGGCAAGTGCGCGCCAGGCGGCAGAGCAAAAGGGGCTGGAGGGCTGCCTGCTGACGCTGGAATACCCGTCTGTCTACCCGGTATTGACCTACTGCGATGACCGGGCCCTGCGCCAGGAAGTCTACACGGCCAATGTTACCCGCGCCTCGGAGGTCGGCCCAGACGCCGGGCGTTTCGACAACACGGACCTGATCACCGAGATCCTGGGCCTGCGCCAGGAACTGGCGGGCCTGCTGGGTTTCGCCAACTACGCGGGGCTCTCACTTGCCACTAAGATGGCGGACTCACCCGACCAGGTCATTGAGTTCCTGACCCAGCTGGCCATGCGCTCCCGGCCCCAGGCTTTGCAGGAATGGCGTGAGTTGTGCGAGTTCGCCGCAGCAGAGCACGGCCTCGACGACCTCAAGCCATGGGACGTGGCCTACTACAGTGAAAAGCTGCGCCAGCGAACCTACCAGGTCTCGCAGGAAGAAATCCGCCCCTACCTGCCGGTCGACCGGGTACTGGCGGGATTGTTCGAGGTGGTGCAGCGTCTGTACGGGCTACAGGTTGAGGAGCTGACCGGTTTCGACAGCTACCATCCCGAGGCACGCCTGTTTGAAATCCGCCAGGACGGCACCGCCCTCGCCCGCTTCTACCTCGACCTGTACGCCCGCAGCCACAAGCAGGGCGGCGCCTGGATGGACAGCTGCCGGGTACGCCGCCTCAGCGCCGGCGAACTGCAGCTGCCGGTCGCCTACCTGGTGTGCAACGTCACCGCGCCGGTGGGCGAGCAGCCTTCCCTGCTGACGGAAAACGAGATGACCACCCTGTTCCACGAGTTCGGCCACGGCCTGCACCACATGCTGACCCAGCAGCAGGTGGCGGCGGTCTCCGGCATCAACGGCGTAGCCTGGGACGCGGTGGAACTGCCCAGCCAGTTCCTGGAGAACTGGTGCCACCAACCCGAAGCACTGCGCTTCATCTCCGGTCACGTTAAGACCGGAGAACCACTGCCGGCGGCACTGCTGGAAAAGATGCTGGCGGCGAAGAATTTCCAGTCGGGCATGCAGATGGTACGCCAGCTGGAGTTCGCCCTGTTCGACTTCCGCCTGCACCAGCTCTGGGGTCAGCCGGAGGCAAGCGTGCAGGGGCTGCTGGACGAGGTGCGACAGGAAGTGGCGGTTCTGCCGGCGATTCCCGAGAATCGCTTCCAGAACGGCTTCAGCCACATCTTCGGCGGCGGCTATGCAGCAGGCTACTACAGCTATAAATGGGCAGAGGTGCTGTCGGCAGACGCCTTTGCGCGCTTCGAGGAAGAAGGCATCTTCAATCCCCATACGGGGCTGGAGTTCCGCCGCCATATCCTCGAAGCGGGCGGCTCACGGGACGCTATGAGCCTGTTCGTGTC
Source organism: Haliea sp. (assembly GCF_040222615.1). GTDB lineage: Bacteria > Pseudomonadota > Gammaproteobacteria > Pseudomonadales > Halieaceae > Haliea. The sequence continues at coordinate 19,438 of NZ_JAVKCQ010000122.1, read as the reverse complement.
TTTCCGCGGCCGCGAGCCGGATATCGAGCCCCTGTTGCGGCACAGCGGCATCGCCGCCTGAGCGAGGCAGCGGAGTTCAGGGCTTGCGCCAGCTGGCGCAGCCCTTCTGGCCCGGACCCGACGCGACACAAACCTCTAACTCCCGGAGATCGTCCGCCGCGGAGAGGAGCAACAACTGTTGCAGCAGGTAGCTGGAAAATTCCTCGACGGTGGCATTGCGCAGGGGCAGTACCCTGGTATCTGCTTTCAGGAACAGCATTTCCTCGCTGGCGAAGTAGACCCGGTAATACTCACCGTCCTCTTCAATGCGCTGGTACGGAGAGTCTGCCGCCAACAGCATGTATTCGTCCAGGGCGTCGCAGAGCGACTTCAGGCGGCGCTTGTAGACGTTGTAGTCCGCTGCAAAGCCGTTGTCGCCCATTGGCGCGACAATTTTCGCGGACACGGAATAATTGTGCCCGTGCAGGCGCTCCCGCTCGCTGGCGGAGAAGATAGTAAAGTGGGCTGCGGAAAACTTGTGGCTTTCCTTGTCGATGTACAGCGTAGTCAGACGCTCCATAGCACGATTCCGGCCTGTTACAGAAAATTGATTGTCCCGAGTGTACGCACAATAGGCAAGAGCGGACCGCTGCGGCACAATACCCGCAGCCTGGAATCGGTCGGGAACGGCCGACGGGCGCAAACTGAAAGCGCATTCGGCGCGTAAGACCTTGAACCGCCGGGTTCAGGCCCGCGGCCATTTGTGGCAAACAACAGTGGGGGTTCCATGCACACCGCAATCATCACCGGCGCCAGCGTCGGCATCGGGCGCGCCGCCGCGCAGCGCTTCCTCGGCATGGGTTACCGTGTCTACAACCTGTCGCGCCGGCCCTGCCCTGACCAGGGCGTGCACAATCTCGCCTGCGACCTGGCATCGGCAGAGTCCATTGCCGCTGCCTGCGGCGAGCTGGCACCGGCTATCGCCGACAGTGCCAGTGTCTGTCTGCTCCACAATGCCAGCCAGATGCGCAAGGACGCTGCCGCCGACTGTGACAGCGACAGCCTGCGGGAGGTACTGGAAACCAATGTCGTGGCGGTCAACAGCCTCAACCAGGCTCTGCTGCCCAGACTGCCACGGGGGTCCAGCCTGCTGTATATCGGCTCTACCCTGTCCGAAAAAGCAGTGGCGGGCTCCTTCAGCTATGTCATCAGCAAACACGCACAGCTCGGGATGATGCGCGCCAGTTGTCAGGACCTGATGGGCAGCGGCATCCACACTGCTTTGATCTGCCCCGGATTCACCGACACGGAGATGCTGCGCACCCACATCGGGGACAATCCGGATGTGGTGGCGGCGATCGGCGGCATGAACGCCTTCGGGCGCCTGATAGAACCGGGCGAAATTGCCGAGCTCATTGTCTGGGCCCACGGCAACCCGGTCATCAACGGCGCCGTGCTGCACGCCAACCTGGGCCAGAAGGAAGCCTGAAATGGCGTCCCTGCCGGTGATTTGGGAGCGCCGGGAGCGCGTGTTCCTGGTGCTCGCAGGCACATTCCTCTGTGCCATGACCCTGCTGAATGTGATCGGTATCACGCGGTTTATCCAGCTGGGCCCGATGGCACTGGCGGTCGGCGTCCTCCCCTACCCCCTGACGTTTCTCTGCACTGACCTGGTCTGTGAACTCTACGGTCGCGCCCGCGCCAACTTCCTGGTGAGCGTTGGCCTGGGGCTGAATTTCTTCATCCTGTTCGTGCTCTTCCTCGGCGATGCGCTGCCGTCGGTCGGCCCCGATGCCATGCCGCCGTGGCAGATACTGCAACTGGCGGAGCCGGTCATGCTTCCCAATGGCGAGACCGTGCGCGACAGTATTGGCCTCTATCAGCTGATCTACGCGACCACCTCGGGGGCGGTTTTCGCCTCCATGCTGGCCTACATCGCCGCCCAGTACTGCGATGTCCAGCTGTTCCACTTCTGGAAGCGGGTCACCCGGGGCAAATACCTCTGGGTACGCAACAATTTCAGCACCCTGATGAGCCAGATGGTCGACTCGGTGATGGTGATCACGGTCACTTTCGGCGCTGCCTTTCTGCGCGGGGACGTCACTTTCCAGGCGCTGCTGGTGCTGATCGGCAGCAACTACCTGTTCAAGGCAACCGTGGCCCTGCTGGATACCGGCCCCTTTTATCTTTGCGTGCACTATCTGCGCCGCTACCTGCAGCTCGGGCCTCAGGAGTACGCCGTGCCCGGGGGCAGCACCGACTCGGCGGCGGCCTGAAGCTTTCGCTCCGGCGCGCTGGATGCCGCAATGGCTTGGGGGTATTCTTGGGCCATGGATACAGCCACTGCGGTCAGCCCAGCGACCGGGAAGCACCGCGCAGCCAATCGGAACCGCCGACTTGAACCATAGCGATAGCCTGCTGCTCGAAATTCTTACCCTGCTTCCCGACAAGGCTTTTGTCCTGACAGAGACGGGCCGCTACGCGATGACGCTCGGCGGGGCAGACACCCGTTACTACCACAGCGGCTCCCTGTTACTGGGCCTGACCCTGCACGACATCATGCCAGTCCCCAAGGCCGACGGGTTCCTGCAGGAAATTCGCCAGGCGCTGGCAAGTGATTGCCCGCGTTCGCTCCACTACAGCCTGAAAGAAAGCGATATTCCGGCGCTGGATGGCACTCCGGGGCCACGGGAGGAACTCTGGTTCGAAGCCAGTATTCAGCCCCTGTCGTCCCTGATCGACGGCGAACGGACCGTTCTCTGGGTCGCCCGCAACATTACTGAAAGTCACCAGCTGCGCCTCGAACTGCAACAGCAGGCGGAGCTTGATGAACTGACCGGCATATTCAACCGGCGCAAGCTGATGCACATCCTGCACAGCCATTTTTCAGGGTTCCAGCGCTATCGACGCCCGTTTTCCCTGATCATCTTCGACGTGGACCACTTCAAGACCGTCAATGACCGCTTCGGCCACCTCATTGGCGATGAAGTGCTGCGCCGAATCGCCGGGCACTGTGGCGCCGGCTTGCGCGAACAGGACACGCTGTGCCGCTATGGCGGCGAGGAGTTCGCCGTGGTTCTACCCCACACCAGCGGCACCGAGGCCATCCCGCTGGCGGACCGCCTGCGGGACAGCATTGCCCGGCTCGACCTCGCAGCCTGCACGGGCGCAGACTGCACGCTGACCATAAGTGCCGGGGTCAGCGCCTGCCTGAGCAGTGACAAGGATGTGGAGACCCTGTTGCAGCGCGCCGACGAGGCTCTTTACCAGGCCAAGGCGCTGGGCCGCGACAGGGTGGTCGCACAACTCTGACCCGAGCCGTCAGCCCGCTGCCTGCAACGGCAGGGGGGCGACTTTCAACCCGGGAGCAGATCGAAGATACTCCCGCGCGAGATCCTCGGCGATCTCTTGGGTTGGCTGCCGCGTGGTGTCCGCCCGCTGCAGGACTTCCGCCAGCGTGAGTTCGATCCGCTCGATATGACTGCGCTTTACCGCGTCAGCTGACCCGACCCGCTGATGGTGGACATCGATGATACCTCCGGCATTGATCAGGAAATCCGGGCAATAGAGGATGCCGTGATCCTGCAGGCGTGCGCAGTCCTCCGCGGTCGCCAGCTGATTGTTGGCGGCGCCGGCGACGATTCCGGCGCGCAAGGCGGAGATACTGCGATCGTTGAGCACCGCGCCCATCGCGCAGGGTGCCAGGATATCCACTTCCAGCGCGAGGATCTCATCCGCTGCCACTGGCAACACCCCCAGTTCGTCGACGGCTCGACGCAGGTTGCCCTCGTTGACATCAGCGCCGTAAACAGTCGCGCCATCGTCGAGCAAATGGCGGGCGAGGTGGTAACCGACATGACCCAGGCCCTGCACCGCCACCCGGAGCCCGGCACAGCTGTCCACGCCCAGCCGGTGGCGCACCGCGGTACGGATACCGAGGAATACACCATAGGCGGTGCTTGGAGACGGGTCGCCGCCGAACTCATTGTCGTTCATGCCGCTGACATGGGGCGTGCGCTCGGCCATCAGGCGTATATCGGCCACCCCGGTACCGGAATCCTCCGCCGCCACATAGCGCCCGCCCTGGGAGTGGACAAAGTCACCCATGGCCCGCAGCAGCGCCGGAGTTTTGTCCCGGCGGGAGTCCCCTATAATCACCGACTTGCCTCCGCCCATGGGCAGGCCCGCTAGGGCGGATTTAAAGGTCATGCCCCGCGACAGGCGCAGCACGTCGTGCAGGGCCTCCTCGTCACTGGCGTAGGGGAACATGCGGCAGCCGCCGACCCCCTGACCCAGGGTGGTATCGTGGACGGCGATGATCGCGCGCAGGCCGCTCGCCCGGTCGGAGCCGAACGCCACCAGCTCGTGCTGGTCCCAGGCAGGGGCGGAAAAGACAGTCATGCAGTGGTCCTCAGTTAATTGTTATCGGGAGCTTCAGGCCGCATTGACGATGGTGACCGGTGTAGCCGGATCGCCGTGCAGCTGTCGCAGTAATTCGGTCCGGCGCAGCGCCAGCAGCTCGCGGTTGCGATCCTTGACATGGCCGAAGCCGCGCAGCCTGCCCGGCAGGCGCGCGAGCTCAAGGGCAACCGCGTACTTGTCCCCGCTCAGTGCCGGCAGCAGCTCTTCCAGCAGTGCCAGGTAGTCCCCGATGTCGGCACGCTCCTGTCGCCGCTCTTCAGTGCGCCCGAAAACATCCAGGACACTGCCTCGCAGGAAGCGCAGGCGGGCCAGCAAGCCGAAGGCCCGCAGCATCCAGGGGCCGAACTCCTGCTTGACCAGGTGCCCGGTATTGGGGTCGCGCTTGCTGAACAGGGGCGGGGCGAGGTTGAAGCGCAACTCGTAGTCGCCTTCGAACTGGCGCTCCAGCTTGCGCAGGAATTCTCCATCACTGTAGAGACGGGCCACCTCGTATTCGTCCTTGATCGCCATCAACTTGTAAAGATTTCGGGCCACGGCGACACTGACGCTGTCCGCCTCCCCGGCGCGCGGGTCGGCCGCAAGCACACGCTCCACCCGCTGCCGATACTGGTGCGCATAGGCCGCGTCCTGGTAGTCCGTGAGCCGGGCAACGCGGTCGTCGACAATCTCCTCGACGCCCTGCAGTCGCGCCGGTACCTCTGGCGCCAGTTTTTCGACCAGTTCGAGTACCCGCTCCGGCTGATGGGCGCAGCGCCGTCCCCACAGGAATGCCTCCTTGTTGAAGCCGACGGCGACGCCATTCAACTCGATGGCCTCTTCCAGGGCCACTGCCGACACCGGCACCAGGCCCTGCTGCCAGGCATAGCCAAGCAGAAACAGGTTGGAGCCGATGGAGTCTCCCAGCAGCTGGGTGGCAATGCGGGTTGAGTCGATGAAGAATGTCGCGGCGTCACCGGCCTCGTCGCTGACCTTGGCCTTCATCGCCGCGGTGGGGAAACGCGCGTCCGGGTCCAGGATAAACGCCGACGTCGGCACTTCCGCGTCGTTGACGACCGCGTGGGTACGCCCCTGGGCGACCTTGCCCAGAGCCTCATAGGTGGAGGTCACTACCAGGTCACAGCCCAACAGGAGATCGGCCTCGCCCGCGGGAATGCGCACGGCCTTGATTTCGTCCTGGCTGGCGCTGACCCGGACGTGGCTTACCACCGCACCAAATTTCTGCGCCAGACCGGTCTGGTTCATGGTGGCACAGCCCTTGCCCTCAATGTGCGCCGCCATTGCCACCAGTGCAGTGATGGTCAGGACTCCGGTACCGCCCACCCCCGTCACCACCGTGTTCCAGGGCTTGTCCAGACTGGGCAGCACGGGTTCCGGCAGCGGGTCGAACAGGGTATCGACATCGGCCCCGGCACCGTCGGGCTTGCGCAGCTTGCCGCCGATCACGGAGACGAAGCTGGGGCAGAACCCGTTGGCACAGCTGTAGTCCTTGTTGCAGGAGCTCTGGTCGATCTGGCGTTTGCGGCCCAGCTCGGTTTCTTTCGGTATCACCGACAGGCAGTTGGACTTGACGCTGCAGTCACCGCAGCCTTCGCAGACCGCATCGTTGATGAACAGGCGCTTGGCGGGATCCTCGAGGCTACCATTCTAGCGCCGGCGGAGCTTTTCCGCAGCGCAGGTCTGCACGTAGACCATAACCGACGTGCCCTGATATTCGCGCAACTCCCGCTGCAGGGCATCCATCTCGTCGCGGTGGTGGAGGCTGAAGCCGGCAACGCCGTGGAACTGGCCGCGCCAGGCCTCCGGATGATCGCTCACCAGCGCAATGCGGTTGACGCGCTCGGCTGACACCTGGTTGATCAGGTCCGCCACCGTGAGGGTGCCGTCGATAGGCTGGCCGCCGGTCATGGCGACCGCATCGTTGTAGAGGATCTTGTACGTTATATTCACCCCGGAGGCGACTGCGGCCCGGATCGCCAGCAGCCCCGAATGGAAGTAGGTTCCATCGCCGAGATTCTGGAAGATGTGCCTGGTGTCGGTGAAGGGGGCCTGGCCGATCCAGGTCGCACCCTCTCCGCCCATCTGGGTGAAGGTGTGGGTCTCGCGGTCCGGCATCCAGGTGGCCATGTAGTGGCAGCCAATCCCGCCGAAAGCGTGACTGCCCTCGGGGACTCTGGTTGAGGTGTTGTGCGGGCAGCCGGAGCAGAAGTGAGGTACCCGCTCGATGGTCTCGCGCGGCTGTGCCAGGGAGACTTCCTTCTGCTCGATACAGCGTATGCGGCGGTCCATGGTCTCGGACTGGTAGAAACGCCGGACCCGGCTCGCTCTGGCCAGCGCGACCATGGCCGGTGTCAGCTCCGCCAGGTTGGGCAGCAGATCGCGGCCCTCCTCATCGAATTCACCAATGACCCGGGGCCGGGCGGCAACCGGATAGTTGTACAGTTGCCCGGTAAGCTGGTCCTCGATAATGGAGCGCTTCTCCTCCACAACCAGGATCTCCTCCAGCCCCTCGGCAAAATCGTGGGTGGTGCGAGGTTCCAGCGGCCAGGGCATACCGACCTTGTAGACGCGCAGGCCAATCTCGGCGGCGACGGCATCGTCAATGCCCATGTCCTCCAGCGCCTGCATCACATCCAGGTAGGCCTTGCCGGTGGTGATAATCCCCAGACGCGGGTTGGGGCAATCCACCACGATACGATTCAGGTTGTTGACCCGGGCGAACTCCCGGGCCGCATAGATCTTGTACTTGTTGAGCCGTAACTCCTGCTCCAGCGGCTTGTCCGGCCAGCGGCCATGCACGCCATCCGCGGGCAGTTGGAACTCCTCGGGAATGACGATACTGATCCGGTTGGGATCGATGTCCGCGGAGATCGCCGAGTCCATGTTCTCCGTGATCGCCTTCAGGGCGACCCAGCAGCCACTGTAGCGCGACAGTTCCCAGCCGAAGATACCGAGGTCCAGCACCTCCTGCACGTTGGCCGGGCTCAGTACCGGTACCGAGGCACCGATGAACATGTGCTCGGACTGGTGCGGCAGGGTAGACGACTTGCAGGCATGGTCATCGCCGGCAACAGCCAGCACCCCGCCGAAGCGGGAGGTGCCGAACGCGTTGGCGTGCTTGATGACGTCCATGCTGCGATCGACACCGGGACCCTTGCCGTACCACATGCCGAACACGCCGTCGTACCTGGCGCCGGCGAAGAGGTTGGTCTGCTGGCTGCCCCAGACCGCGGTCGCCGCCAGGTCTTCGTTGAGTCCGGGCTGGAAGTGGACGTTGTGTTTCGCCAGCCAGGGCCGGGCTTTCCACAGCGCCTGGTCAACCCCGCCCAGGGGTGAGCCGCGATAACCCGAAATGAAGGCTGCCGTGTTCAGTCCCGCACGCTGGTCGCGCTGGTGCTGCAACATGGGCAGCCGCACCAGTGCCTCAATACCGGTCATATAGGCGCGGGCTGTGTCCAGGGCGTACTTGTCGTCCAGGGACACCTTGTGGATTGCCTTGCTGTTATCTGTACCCATGCTTGCAGCTCCTCCAGAGCGCGTAGTGTCCCTGAAAAGTATAGGAATTGTTATTTGATTTGGGGGGATTTTCCGCTCTAATAGGCATAGTTTATGCACCAAAATTCACCCAGGAGGAATGAATGTCCAGTTTTCTCGGCAAACAAGACGTGGAGATTCTCAAGCTGTTGCAGCGCGATGCGACCATCAGTACGGCGGCAATTGCCGAGCGAATCAACCTGTCCCAGTCCCCCTGCTGGCGCCGGATCAACCGCATGGAGGAAGAGGGGCTGATCCAGCGCCGGGTTGTCCTCCTCGACCGCGCCCGCCTGGGCATGGAGGTCGTGGTTTTCGCCACCATCAACCTGACTTCCACCGGGCGCCAGAATCTGATGAGCTTCGAGCAAGACATCGTCCGCCACCCGGAGGTCATGGAGTGCTATACAATGACCGGCATCTGGGATTACATGCTCAAGATCGTGACCCGGGACATCCGCCACTACGAGGACTTCGTGCGCAATACGCTGACCGCCAGCCCGGCAATCCGCGAACTGCATTCCCATATGGCAGTGACCGAAATCAAGAACAGCACCGAATTACCGCTGGACACCCAGCTCTAGGACCCCGAGGCCATGCTGCAGAGCAAGCTGCCGGATGTCGGCACCACCATCTTCACCCGCATGTCTGCCCTCGCCCAGGAGCACGGGGCATTGAACCTGTCCCAGGGCTTCCCGGATTTCCCGCCGCCACATGCCCTGCGCGCGGCCCTGGCCCGCCATGCGCTGGAGGGGCACAACCAATACGCCCCGATGGCGGGGCTGCCGGCGCTGCGTGAGGCGATTGCGAGCCAGCTGCGCAGGCATCGCGGGGTGCATTGTGACCCGGAGACCGAGATCACCGTGGTCCCCGGCGCCACCGAGGCTATCTACTGCGCAATTACCGCTTGCGTGCGCCCGGGGGAGGAGGTGATCCTGCTGGATCCCTGCTACGACAGCTACCGGCCCGCTGTGATCCTGGCGGGAGGGGTTCCCGTCCACGTGCCCATGAACGCCCCTGCCTTTGCCCCGGACTGGGAGCGGATCGAACAGGCCATCAGTGCCAGAACCCGCCTGCTGGTAATCAACTCCCCCCACAACCCCACCGGCGCCGTCATGAGCCGGGAAGACCTGCTGCAACTGGAGGAGCTGGTCACCCGCCACGGACTGCTGGTGGTCAGCGACGAGGTGTACGAGTACCTGGTGTATGACGGCCGCCGCCATCACAGTGCCCTGCAGTTTGCCGGGCTCCGGGAGCGCTGCTTTGCAGTGTTCTCTTTCGGCAAAACCTTTGGCGTCACGGGCTGGAAAACCGGCTATTGCGTTGCCCCGCCGGCGCTCACCGCGGAGCTGCGCAAGGTGCACCAGTTCGTCTGCTTTGTCGCGGTGACGCCGGTGCAGCAGGCGCTCGCTGACTTCATGACCGCAGAGCCGGACTATGCGCTGACGCTGGCGGCGGGCTACCAGCGGAAACGCGACCTGTTCTGCGCCGCGCTGGCGGACTCCCGCTTCACGCTACAGCCCAGCGCCGGCAGCTACTTTCAGCTGCTGGACTACAGCGCCATCAGCGCCAGCGACGACACCGTCCTGTGCGAGCAATGGACCCGGGAAGCGGGCGTAGCCTCCATCCCGGTTTCAGTGTTCTATCAACAAAGACCACCGCAGCGGCTGCTGCGCTTCTGCTTCGCCAAGCAGGATGAGCAGCTGCTGCGGGCAGCGGAGCGATTATGCAGAATCTGACCGTAAACCTGGTGCAATGCGAGCTGGCCTGGGAGGCCCCGGCCGACAATCGTCAACACCTGGAGGCCCTGCTGGCAGAGTCAGGGGATGAAACCGACCTGATCGTGCTGCCGGAAATGTTCACGACCGGGTTTTCCATGAATGCGCTGGCCAACGCCGAGGAGCCGGGCGGCGCAACCGAGCAGTGGCTGCTGAACCTGGCCCGGCAACGGAACTGCGCCATCACCGGCAGCATCGCGGTGCGCGAGGGCGACGCCGTCTACAACCGCATGCTGTTCGCAACTCCCGAGGGCCTCAGCCATTACGACAAGCGGCACCTGTTCCGCATGGCCGGCGAGCACCAGCGCTATGCCGCGGGACACCGGCGGGTCATCGTCCCCTGGCGCGGCTGGCGCATCCATCTGCAGGTCTGCTACGACCTGCGCTTCCCGGTGTTCAGCCGCAACCGGGATGACTATGACCTGATGCTGTTTGTGGCCAACTGGCCGGCGGCACGCCGGCTGCACTGGCGGGCGCTGCTGCCGGCAAGGGCAATCGAAAATCTGGCCTGTGTCGTGGGGGTAAATCGTATCGGGCAGGACGCCAGGGGACTGGATTATTCAGGGGACAGCATGGCTTTGAACGCAGAGGGAGAAGTACTGGCAGACCTGGAAAACAAAAACGGCACCGTCAGCGCGGTGCTGAACGGTGCCGATCTTGTGGCATACCGCGAACGGTTTCCCTGCCACCTGGATGCGGACGACTTTACGCTAGGCTAGCAAGTCGTCCGCCGGGCGCAAGGATTACTCCTTGTATTCCACTTCCAGGGTCGCCATTACGCGGCGGTTTTCAGCGCGGCCTGCGGCGGTATCGTTGGTTGTGACCGGACGGGCCTCGCCATAGCCGACTGCTTCCAGGCGACTCGCGGCAATGCCGTGCTGGTTTACCAGCAGATCAACTACAGCCTGGGCGCGACGCTGGGACAGCTGCTGGTTGTAGTTTTCCGGACCAACGCTGTCAGTGTGCCCTTCAACGTCGACCTGGAGGTCGTCGAAACGCTTGAGGAACGCCGCCAGCTCGCTGATGTCAGCGAAGTAGTGTTCCTTGACCACGGAGGAGTCAAAGTCGAAGTTGACCTTCAGCTTGATCGAGGCCACCTGGGCCACGGGCAGCGGGCAGCCGACGGAGTCAACACGGGTTCCGCGCGGAGTACCGGGGCACTGGTCACGATCATCCGTGACGCCATCACCGTCGGAGTCCAGCGGCGCCGGCGCAGCAGCCGGAGCGGGCTCGGAAACCGTGCCAAAGTAGTAGTTTACGCCGGCATTGAACAGGAAATCGTTCTCGTTTTCATCCAGGCTGTGCAGCAGCCGGGCTTCCAGACGGGCACCGAAACGCGGGGTCAGCATCCAGCGCACGCCAGCGCCGGCGTTGGCAGTGGTTTCCACCGTGTCGAAGGCACCGGCGTCAATGTCGATCTCGCCCATGCCGAAGGCAAGGTAGGGCCGCACGCGATTGCCGTCGCCGAGATAGCTGCCAGTGTAGTACAGCATGCCCACTTGCCAGGTCGAGACATCGGCCTTGATGCCGTCGCTGAAGCGCGAGCTGTCTTCGGCGTAGAGGATTTCCGCCGCCCAGTTATCGGTAAACGCGTACTCGAGGCCCAGCCAGGGAGTCTCGGTGTCGTCGAACCGCCGGTCGCCGTCAAAGTGCCAGTAGCCGATGCCCGCGTTGATTGTCAGCGGCACCTCGGAAACGGCGGGTGCAGACATGGCCACTGCCGTCACTGCAGCAGCAGCAACGCCTGCGAGAATCCTTTGCTTCATTCCATAAACTCCTGTGTGGTTACTGGCCAGACTCGCGAATGCTTGCCTGATGCCGACAAGGATACCGTGAGTGTTCCGCATATCCAGCGTTGTGGTGGCGGAATAATTACGGTGTTTTTGCGATGTTGCCAACTCGGCGGACGGTCAGAGGCCCAGCGCCCGCTTGACGAAGGGCACCGTGAGTGCCCGCTGTTCGGCCAGGGACCTCGAATCCAGGGCTGCCAGCAGGCGCATCAAGTCCGCCAGGCCCCGCGGCGCCCTGCTGACCAGGTAACGGCTTACCTCTGCCGGCATGTCCAGTCCACGGCAGCGGGCGCGGAAGCGCAGTATTGCCTGTTTACGCTCGTCATCCGGGCCGGGCAGCTGGAACACCGGGCCCCAGCCCAGACGGGATTGCAGGTCGGGCAGCGTCACGGACAACTGCCGCGGGCTGGCGGCGGCGCTGAACAGCAAGCGGCAACCGGCTGCCCGGGCACGGTTGCAGAAATGGAACAGTGCCAGCTCCCACCCGTCATCGCCAACCACGGCGTCGACATCGTCGATGCACACCAGTTGCCGGCTCTCCAGCCCCTGCAGCAAATCGTCCCCGGGCAGGCTGTGCAGCTCCGCGAGGGGCAGATAACAGCTGGACGCGGGCAAAAGATGACAGGCGGCCTGCAGCAGGTGGGACTTGCCCACGCCAGCGGGACCATGCAGAAACACCAGCGGCTCGCCGGCAGCCCCCGCCTGGCCCCGCAGAGCGGCCAACAGCGGCTCCAGGGCGGGGGCCGACAGGAAACTGGCGAGAGTGGCGTCGTCGCGCAGCTGCATGTTCAGGGCGAGCTGCCGGGCAGGACCTGCTGTCACCCCGTTACTCTCCGCCGTACAGGTGACTGGCCCGGTAGCGGGCGATGGCGTGGCGAACAAACACCATGATCACGGCAGAGACAGGAAGGGCGAGCAGCACGCCCACGAAACCCGCCAGCTGACCGCCTGCCATGAGCGCAAAAATCACCGCTACGGGATGCAGACCGATCCGGTCTCCCACCAGCACCGGGGTCAGGAGCACGCTCTCCAGCACCTGGCCCACGCCAAACACCAGCGCCACCCACAGCAGCATGGTCCATTCCTGGTACTGGGCGTAGGCCACGGCACAGGAAATGACGATGCCCACCAGAAAACCCAGGTAGGGGACAATACTGGCCAGCCCTGCAATCACTCCGAGCACAAGGGCGAATTGTATTCCCACCAGCCACAGCCCAGCGCTGTAAATCACGCCGAGAGAACACATCACCAGAAACTGGCCGCGCAGGAAGGCGCTGAGCACCTCATCGGCCTCGCGCACCATCGTGGTCACGCTGTCGTGCCATACGACCGGCACAATATCCAGAGACTTGGCGATCAGGATGTCCCAGTCGCGCATGAGGTAGAACGCGACTACCGGCACCAGTGCCAGATTGAACAGCCCCAGCAGCAGGCCGGCGCCCGAGCCGGTAATATTCTTGACCGTGGTGGCTGTAACCTTGCCCAGAGACTGCCAGTGCTCCGCCAGCTGGCCCGACCAGTCAATTTCCGGCAAGTGCGCTGCGGGAACGCTCAGGCGGCTCCGCAACCACGGCACCAGGACATCCGTAAGCCATTGATAAAACTGAGGGATTTTCTGCAGAAGGGCATCCAGCTGCTGCACCACCAGCGGTATCGCCACGAGGACCGCCAGCACCATCAATGCGGTAAAGAAGACAAAAACCACAACCACGCCCAGGGTGCGACCCAGACCCCGGCGCTCCAGCCTGTCTACCAGCGGATCCCCCAGATAGCCGATCAGGGCACCCAGCACGAAGGGCAGCAGGATGGGCTGGAGCAGGTAGAATGCTCCGGCGAGCAGGGCTGCTCCCGCCAGGGCCAGAGGCCAGCGCTGCACGGACGCGGGGTGGGATCTAGTTCCGCCATTGGTAGCTCAAGCCGTTTGTTGGGGAGCCGTTGCGCGGCCGCAGGCGCGGGTTCAGCTCGATAACACCCGCGAGTTGCGCCGCGTCGGCGTCCGCGGTCAGTACCAGGCTGAGCGTGTCGCCGGAGATGGCCGTGACCTGGGCCCGGGCAATCGGTTCCAGGCCTTCCAGCCAGGACAGGACCGCGGTGTAGTCCGCGTAGCTGGCCACCCCTGCTACCGTCATCTGCAGGCCGTCGCCCGCCCCGCCGGCAACCGTCAAGGCATAGCGCGAGGCCATGTCCTCAACGACCATGGCCACCCCCTGGCGCAGGAATTCATCATCGGCGGCACGGACCACGCTGCGACCCTGCCGGCCAGTGACCGAGAAATAGGCCCACTCCCCGGCGATCTCACCGGAGGTGAGCACGGCAATACGCCCGGCGAGAATCTCCGCAGCCCCGTAGCGTGCAGAGGCTGCAATGAGCAGGGGCGCCGGCAGGCTCCAGGCCTCGTCCGGGTCCAGCGCCGTGGTATCGGCGAGGTCGAAAAGGGGGAACCGCACCGGCACGCCCCGACGACGAAAGCCGTCGGCAAGGCCCGTCACCAGCTCGGGATGGGTCCCGGTATTGACAAAGCGGCGGCCCGCTTCGTCTTCCACCACCAGCCAGACCAGCACCACCGGGCGCGTAGCCGTCCAGATCGGGGCTCCGGCGGACGCCAACAGCTCCCGCACCTGGACCGGGTCAAACTCCACCCGCGCAGCCAGGCCGGGGCTCGCTCCCGGGGTCGGGGGATCGACGCGCGCATAGGAGTACTGCAGGACCCGGGCGCGCGCACCGCCTACCGCTTCCACCACCGGCGGCAGCGCCAGCACCTCGGCACTGCCCGCCACTTTGACCAGCACCTGCGCCAGCCCTTCGGCAGAGGCCCTGGCAAGTTCGGCGCTGCTGCGATCGCTGACCGGAACATCGGCGATGTAGAGGTCGCGTACCAGTTCTGCCGCCACCGCGCCACGCGGCGCCAGCAGCGCCAGGCACAACACAGCCCACAGGGTCCTCGTCAAAGCCAGCCTCCACAGCACAGATACAGGGTTGGCATTGTAGCAGCACCCGCAGGGGGCTGCGGAAGCCGCTTGTTGACTACATCGTGAAAAATGCCGCCGGCGTGAATCAGCCAGCGTTTAAGGCTAGAATACGCAGCCCTGAAACTGCAGCCACCTGCACCTGACCCGGATCCGGATGACCATGAGTACACAAGACGGGGGCACTCCCCTTAGCTACAAGGACGCGGGCGTCAACATCGACGCCGGCAATGCCCTGGTGGAGCGTATCAAGCAGGTTTCCCGGCGCACCGCACGGCCGGAGGTTCTCGGCGGACTGGGCGGTTTCGGCGCCCTGTGCGAGCTGCCCGCTGGCTACCGTCAGCCGGTTCTGGTCTCCGGTACCGACGGGGTGGGAACCAAGCTGCGCCTGGCCATGGACATGGGCATCCACGACAGCATCGGCATTGACCTCGTCGCCATGTGTGTCAATGACCTCGTCGTGGCCGGTGCAGAGCCCCTGTTCTTTCTCGACTACTATGCGACCGGCGCCCTGGATGTGGACACGGCGGCGGCGGTCATCACCGGCATTGGCAGGGGCTGCGAACTGGCGGGCTGCGCCCTGGTCGGCGGCGAAACCGCCGAAATGCCGGGTATGTACGAGGGCGAGGATTATGACCTGGCGGGATTCTGTGTCGGCGTAGTGGAAAAAGACGAGATTATCAATGGCAGCAAGGTTGCCCCGGGAGACTGCCTGATTGCCGTCGGCAGCAGCGGCCCCCACTCCAACGGCTACTCCCTGATTCGCAAGATCATCGAGGTCAGCGGCGCCGACCTGCAGCAGCCGTTTGCCGACAGCACGCTGGGCGAGACCCTGCTCACCCCCACCATCATCTACGTGAAGCCACTGCTGGCCCTGTTCCGGGAAATCGAAGTTAAAGCCCTGAGTCATATCACCGGCGGCGGCCTGCCCGAGAACCTGCCTCGCGTGCTTCCCGCGGGCTGTCGCGCCGTGGTTGATACCGGCAGCTGGCAGTGGCCGGAGATCTTCCAGTGGCTGCAGTCCCGGGGCAATGTTGCCACGGCGGAAATGTACCGCACGTTCAATTGCGGCGTTGGCATGGTCCTGTGTGTAGCCGAGGAGTCGGTGGCGCCGGCGCTGCAGACGCTGGCCGACAGCGGCCTGCTCGCCTGGCGCCTGGGCCACATCACTGCCGGTACACACGGGGTGGAGCTGGCCTGATGGCAGCCGTCGGCGCAGGCCGCATCGCGATCCTGATTTCCGGGCGCGGGTCCAACATGCAGGCTCTCCTGGAGGCCTGTGAACGCGGCGCTCTGCCGGCCAGGGTCTGCCTCGTGCTGAGTAATCGCGCCGACGCGGAGGGCCTCGCTATCGCCCGCCAGGGTGGCGTGGAGACCGCCTGTATTGCCCACGGCGACTACCCGGACCGGGAGGCTTTCGACACCGCTCTTGTCCTGCGCCTGCAACAGGCGCGCCCCGACCTGGTGATTCTCGCGGGCTTCATGCGCATCCTGACCCCGGTATTTATCACACCTTTTGCCGGTAGATTATTGAACATTCATCCTTCATTGTTGCCAAAGTATCCCGGGTTGAACACGCACCAGCGGGCCCTGGATGCCGGTGACAGCGAAGCCGGCAGCACGGTTCACTTCGTGACACCGGAACTGGACGGCGGTCCGCCGGTACTGCAGGCCAGGGCGCCCATCCTGCCCGATGATACGGCAGACGCCCTGGCCGAGCGCGTTATTACCCTGGAACATGAAATCTACCCGCTGGCGGCGCTTTGGTTCCTGCAGGGGCGGTTGACGTTGAACGAACAAGGAGCATTTCTTGATGGCCAGAAGATTCCCGCGAGCGGCATCCCGTATCGGCCGCAGGATGCTGTACGCCACGATGCTGCTGACCGCGGCCAGCAGCGCATTGGCTGAGGATTCGGAGCAGGCACCCGCTGCCACCCTGCTGCAGCCCTACCAGGCTGAGTACGCCACGACCACACGCGGCATGACAGTTACCCTGGAACGAGAGCTGAAAACCGATGGCCAGGGCGGCTACACACTGACCAACGGCGGCAAGCTGCTGGTGGTAGGCTTCCACGAGGTTGCCGTCTTCGAGGTAGACGAAGCGCAGATCAAGCCGCGTTCCTACATTTACCAGGGCACCGGGCTGATCAACCGGCGACGCGAGGTCCACTTCACGCCGGGCGCCGAAACCGTCCGCAGTCTTTACAAGGAAGAGTGGTACGAGCTGCCGTACACAGAGGGCACCCTCGACCGGCTGAGCCAGCAGGAGCAGCTGCGGTTACACCTGCTCAGCAAGGACAACCCGCGCGAAAACATCCTGGTACGCATCGCCGATGGCAAGCGGGTCAAGGATTACGAACTGGTCTATGTGGGCGATGAAATCCTGGAAACGCCACTGGGTCCCGTGAACGCGCTGCATTTCGAGCGCCTGCATGAGGACCCGGACCGCGAATCCGACATCTGGTTCGCCCCGGACTGGGACTACCTGATGGTCAAGACCGTCCATATCGAGGACGAGAAGCCGGTCGAAGTGCTGCTCTCGCATGCCCGCATTGGCGGCACCGAAGTGGTCGCCTCCGCCGCCCGGCAGTAGTTGCCGCGACTCAGGCTCGCGGCAGGGTTACGCCCCGCTGGCCCTGATATTTGCCACCACGGTCCCGGTAGCTGATTTCGCAGACTTCATCAGACTCGAAGAACAGCATCTGCGCCACACCCTCGTTGGCGTAGATCTTGGCCGGCAGC
Organism: Haliea sp.; assembly: GCF_040222615.1. Taxonomy (GTDB): domain Bacteria; phylum Pseudomonadota; class Gammaproteobacteria; order Pseudomonadales; family Halieaceae; genus Haliea. Next base: position 2,233 of record NZ_JAVKCQ010000122.1, on the reverse strand, counting down.
GTCGTGGTATTGGAGAATTCCAGGGTGACGTGCCCCTCCCACTCAGGCTCCAGCGGCGTTACGTTGACGATGATGCCGCAGCGCGCATACGTGGACTTGCCCAGACAGATAGTGAGCACATTGCGCGGAATACGGAAGTACTCCACGGTGCTGGCGAGGGCGAAAGAATTGGGCGGAATGACACAGACCGCGCCATGCACATCGACAAAGCTGTTTTCGTCGAACGCCTTGGGATCAACCGTGGCGGAGTTGATATTGGTGAACACCTTGAAGTGCTCCGAGCAGCGGACGTCGTAGCCGTAGCTGGAGGTGCCATAGGAGATCAGCTTGCGCTCCCCATCGGAGCGCACCTGGCCCGGTTCAAAGGGCTCGATCATGCCCTGCTCTTCCGCCATGCGGCGAATCCACTTGTCTGCCTTGATACTCACCTGCGGGTTCGCTCCGTTCAGTCGTCGGACACACTGATTGTGGGAAAGGGGTGCGCGCCACCGGCACTGTCGCCCTCCAGGGCGGCCTGGATGGCCCGCGCGGCTTCCCGGTAGAGCGCGCTTTCCGGGGACTCCGGCGCGGCCATGACCGTCGGAGTGCCGGCGTCGGTCTGCTCGCGAATGGACAGCGCAAGCGGCAGGCTTGCCAGCAGGGGAACGCCGTACTCACGCGCCACCCGCTCGCCACCTTCACTGCCAAAAATATGCTCCGCGTGCCCGCACTGGCTGCAGATATGGACCGCCATGTTCTCGATAATACCCAGGATCGGTACGTCGACCTTGCGGAACATCTCGATCCCTTTCTGGGCATCCAGCAGGGCGATGTCCTGGGGCGTGGTAACGATCACCGCGCCCGCCACCGTCGCCTTCTGCGACAGGGTCAACTGGATGTCGCCAGTGCCCGGGGGCATGTCGATCACCAGGAAATCCAGCTCCCCCCACAGGGTCTGCTCCAGCATCTGCACCAGCGCACCGCCCGCCATTGGCCCACGCCAGACCATGGGCGTACGCTCGCTCGCCAGATAGCCCATGGACATGGTTTTCAGGCCGTGCGCCATTACCGGCAACAACCACTGGCCATCCTGCTGCTCGGGCTTGGTGCCCTCGGCAATGCCGAGCATGCGCTGCTGGCTGGGGCCATAGATATCGGCGTCCAGCAAGCCGACACGGGCTCCGAGGGCCTGCAGGGCGAGGGCGAGGTTGACGGCGGTGGTCGATTTGCCGACACCGCCCTTGCCCGAGGCAACGGCGATAATGTGCTTGATCTTGTTCATGGCGGGCCGGGGGTCTGTCGATCGGTGAATGGGTCGCGCCGGAAGGCCGGAACTCGCGGCCGCCAGTATAGGGAGTTGCCGCGGAATGGACAATGACCGGCGTGAAACCGGGGCGTAAAACCGCTATAGTGACGCCCCTTTTTTCTCGCATGGAATGTTCAAGCCGATGCCCGACAGCAGCGCGCGCAAGATCCTGGTAACCAGCGCCCTCCCCTACGCCAATGGTTCCCTGCATCTGGGGCACCTGCTGGAGATGGTGCAGACCGATATCTGGGTCCGGTTCCAGAAATCCCGGGGCAACGACTGCCTGTACGTCTGTGCCGATGATGCCCACGGCACCGCCATCATGCTGACCGCGGAAAAGCTGGGCATCAGCCCGGAACAGCAGATCGCCCGGATCAAGGCCGAGCACGAGCGGGACGCCGCCGGCTTCCACATCGGCTTCGACAATTACTACAGCACCCACTCAGAAGAAAATCGTTACTGGAGCGAGGAAATCTACCGGCGCCTGAAGGCCAATGGCCACATCGCCAGCCGCGCCATCGTCCAGGCCTTTGACCCGGAAAAGCAATTGTTCCTCGCCGACCGTTTCATCAAGGGCACCTGCCCCCGCTGCAAGACACCGGACCAGTACGGCGACAACTGTGAAGCCTGCGGTGCGACCTACACTCCGGCGGATCTTATCGACCCGGTCTCGGCCATCTCCGGCGCCCGCCCTGTGCAGAAGGAATCCACTCACTTTTTCTTCACCCTGCCGGCGCTGGCCGACATGCTGCAGGCCTGGATAAGCTCGGGCACCCTGCAGCCGCAGATTGCCAACAAACTGCGGGAGTGGACCGACGCCGGGCTCCAGGAGTGGGACATCAGCCGCGATGCGCCCTACTTCGGTTTCGAAATCCCCGGCGAGCCCGGCAAGTTCTTCTATGTCTGGCTGGATGCCCCCATCGGCTATATCGCCAGCTTCCAGAATTA
>NZ_JAVKCQ010000121.1:0-14127 GCF_040222615.1 Haliea sp. | reverse complement strand
CTTTTCCAGTGCCGCCATCGGTCTGGAAAAGAACACGAGGAACAGGACGAGATACAGGCGCTGTTTGCGTACGGGGTGCATCAAACCTCCTTGGCGGCGCCGGGGGCATTGCCACCGCTGCGCCTGATTTGCCCTTCCAGTTGACGCAGGAACCGCTTTTCCCTGCGTTTCGGTGCGTACAGGATCAAAACAATAGCCCCAAGTGTAATCAGGTACGCGGACCAGACAAAGGCGCCGTGACCTTCCATCTGCAGGGCTGCGGCCACGGACTCAAAATACATCAGTCGGACTCCCCTGACCCTGCCAGTCGCCTCACCCAGGCGGTACGCTGCTCACGCTGCAGGATTTCCGCGCGCATGTTCAACAGCAGCGCACAGGTGAACAGCGCGTAGAAGGCCACAATCATCAGCAACAGCGGGTAGAGCATGCTCGGGTCGATGGTCGTGCCCCCGGTAAACTTGATCGAGGCCGGCTGGTGCAGGCTGTACCACCAGTCTACCGACTTGTAGATGATGGGAATGTTCACTGTCCCCACCAGGCTCAGCACCGCGCAGGCCTTGGCCGCCAGCTCCTTGTTCTCGTAGGCTTCGTACAGGGCGACGACCCCGAGATAAAGGAAGAACAGGATCAACATGGATGTTATCCGGGCATCCCACACCCACCAGGTACCCCAGGTGGGCTTGCCCCAGATGCTGCCGGTCACCAGGGCGATGAAGGTCAGGGCAGCGCCAATCGGCGCGCAGGCCCGCATCGCGACATCGGCCATTTTCATCCGCCAGATCAGGCTGACGGCACCCGCGATCGCCATCACATAGTAACCCGCCAGGGCGACCACTGCGGCTGGCACATGGATATAGATGATGCGATAGCTGTTGCCCTGGCGGAAGTCGGGCGGGGTAAACAGGACCCCCCACACAGAGCCGGCAAGCAGGGCGATAACGGTAATGGGTAACAGCCAACGCAGGATGGACCCGGACAGGCGATACAGCCAGGGAGGGGAGCCAAACTTATGGAAGAGAGACCACATAGGCGCGCAATTATACAAGGACCCGGGCCCCGAACAATGTGAATCGACGTAAATCGCTCAGGAGTCGACGCTGATGCGCAGCCCGGCGGCAATGGCGAAGGGAGCCAGGGCCACCGCCATGCACAACATCGCACCCAGCAGCGCCAGGTAAGGCGCGGCTGGAGCGCCCGCGATGGCTGCCTGCACCGACCCACTGCCGAAGATCAGCACCGGCATGTAGAACGGCAGGATCAGCAATGAGATCAGCATGCCGCCGCGCCTGAGGCCCACGGTCAGGGCGGCACCTATGCCGCCGACCAGGCTCAGCACCGCGGTGCCCAGCAGCAGACTGCCCGCCAGCGCCGGAATCGCGCCGACCTCCAGCCCCAGCATGAGCGCAAACAGGGGCGACAGCAGCCCGAGCAGAAAGCCGGTCAGCAGCCACTGCGCCAGCACATAGGCCAGCACCGAAAAGTACAGCGGCTGGGGCGCCAGCAGCAGCTGTTCCAGGCTGCCATCCTCGAAGTCGCTGCGGAACACGCCCTCGGAGGTGAGCAGATTCGACAACAGTGCCACGATCCAGAGGATACCCGGGGCAAAGGCCGCCAGAGTATCCGGCGCTGGCCCCAGCCCCAGCGGAAACAGGGCGATCACCATGGCAAAGAACAGCAGCGGGTTGCCAATCTCCACCGGGCGACGCAGACCGAGCACCAGCTGGCGGCGCAGTAGACGGGCACAGAATGCGGCACTGCTGGCGACCCTCACTGCAACAGCCCCGTGGCGAGATCAAGGCGGAGCAGCGGGTATGGCACCGCCACGAGCTGGTGGGAAGTCAACAATACCGAGCCACCGCCAGCCAGGTGCAGAGCCAGGCGCGCTTCCAGCTCGGCAACGCCGCTGCGGTCTATGGCGGTAAAAGGTTCGTCGAGCAGCCACAGCGGAGCCCGGGACAGATACAGCCGGGCCAGGTTGACCCGCCGGTGCTGGCCGGCGGAGAGCGCGTGACTCGGTACATCCTCATAGCCATACAACCCCACCGCCGCCAGCGCCTGGTCGATTTCATCGGCGCTGAACCCCGCTTCGCCGGCGATATGCCAGGCCAGATTTTCCCGCGGCGTCAGCAAGCCCTTGACCGCGCTGTGATGCCCGAGGAACAGTTGCGGTGCGTGACGGCTGACAGCGCCGCTGAAACCGTAGCGGGAGAGCCCGGCGAGAATCCGCAGCAGGCTGGTCTTGCCGGCGCCGTTGGCGCCCTCGATCTGCACCAGTTCGCCCGGCCCCACCCGCAGGTCAATGCCACTGAACAATTGGCGGCCGCCGCGCTCGAGGCCCAGGTTCTCCGCTTCCAGCAGCAGCCCGGCCGGGGTCGCCTGGACCCCCACCTAGAGATTGACTACGCGAATGGCGGGCAAGTGCAGGTCGCGGTCAACCTCCGCGCGCAGTTTGCCGAAGTCGAACAGCGCGGTATCCGCAAGCTGCGAGGGTGCGACATTGCAGATACTGCGGAAAATGGTTTCCGTGCGCCCGGGATACTGGCGCTCCCAGTCTTTCAGCATCTGCTTGATCTGTACCCGCTGCAGGTTTTCCTGGGATCCGCAGAGGTTGCAGGGAATGATGGGGAATGCCTTGTAGTCGGCGTAGGCCACCAGATCCTTCTCCTTGCAATAGGCCATGGGCCTGATGACCACATTGCGGCCGTCGTCGGAGAGCAGCTTGGGCGGCATGGCCTTCAGACTGCCGCCAAAAAACATGTTCAGGAACAGGGTCTCGACGATATCGTCGCGGTGGTGACCCAGGGCGATGCGGGTGGCGCCGATATCCTGGGCGAAGCCATACAGGCTGCCACGGCGCAGGCGCGAGCACAGGCCACAGGTGGTTTTGCCCTCGGGAATGACCTCGCGCACAATGCTGTAGGTATCCTTCTCCAGGATGTAGTAGGGAATCTCCAGCTGCTCCAGGTAGGCCGGCAGCACATCCTCGGGAAAACCCGGCTGCTTCTGGTCCAGGTTCACCGCCACCAGTTCGAAGTCGATCGGCGCGCTGACCCGCAGGGCCATCAACACGTCGAGCATGGCATAGGAATCCTTGCCCCCGGACAGGCACACCATCACCCGGTCACCTGCTTCGATCATGTTGTAGTCGGCGATGGCATTGCCCACGTTGCGCCGCAAGCGCTTCTGCAACTTGTTGAATTCCAGCCGTTCTTTCCGGGAAAGTTCGCGCACGCCCTGCCTGCTTCGGATACCTGTGTGGCCGCGCATTTTACAGGCTGCGGGTTGTTTTTTCACCCGTTTCACTCGACAATGTCGCCCCCGAAACACCAGACCATCCGACCTTTGAGGAACCTTACCCGATGAAAGCACCTGTTCGAGTGACCGTCACCGGAGCCGCCGGCCAGATTGGCTACGCGCTGTTGTTCCGTATTGCCGCCGGCAACATGCTGGGCGAAGACCAGCCCGTAATCCTGCAGCTGCTGGACATCACCCCCGCCATGGAAGCCCTCAACGGCGTCAAGATGGAGCTGGACGACTGCGCTTTCCCGCTGCTGGCCGACATTATCTGCACCGATGACCCGAACGTTGCCTTCAAGGACGCCAACTACGCCCTGCTGGTCGGCGCCCGCCCCCGCGGCCCGGGCATGGAGCGCAAGGACCTGCTGGAAGCCAACGCCGCCATCTTCTCGGTACAGGGCAAGGCCATCGATGCCCACGCCAGCCGCAACATCAAGGTGCTGGTAGTCGGCAACCCCGCGAACACCAATGCCCTGATCACCCAGCGCAACGCGCCGGACATCAACCCGCGCAATTTCACCGCCATGACGCGCCTGGATCACAATCGAGCCATGTCCCAGATTGCCCAGAAGACCGGCAAGACTGTCAATGACGTCACCAACATGACCATCTGGGGCAACCACTCCGCCACCCAGTACCCGGACCTGTTCAACGCTGAAGTCAGCGGCAAGCGTGCCATCTCGCTGGTTGACCAGAGCTGGTACGAGAACGATTTCATTCCCACCGTCCAGCAGCGCGGAGCGGCCATCATCAAGGCCCGCGGCGCATCCTCCGCCGCTTCCGCCGCGAATGCGGCCATCGACCATATGCACTCCTGGGCGCTGGGGACCGAGGGCGATGACTGGGTCTCCATGGGCGTCTATTCCGACGGCTCCTACGGCATTGCCGAAGGCCTGATCTATTCCTTTCCCTGCCGCTGCAAGAACGGTGAATGGGAGATCGTCCAGGACGTCGAGGTCGGCGACTTCAGCCGCCAGAAGATGAAGGCCACCGAACAGGAGCTGGCCGAGGAGCGGGACGCCGTCCAGCACCTGCTGCCCTAGGCGCGGAGCGGCGTGCGGCACGAGGCCCGGCAAAAGAGCTACCACCACGGCAACCTGCGGGCAGAGTTGCTGGACACTGCCGTGGAGCAGCTGGAAACCCTGGGCGTTGAGGCGCTGAGCCTGCGGGCCCTGGCCCGCGGTATCGGGGTGTCGCAAACCGCACCCTACCGCCACTTCAGCGACAAGAATGACCTGCTGGCGGCGATGGCCACCATTGGCTACCGCCGCCTCCTGGCCAGCCTGCGCGAGGCGGCCGACACTACCGGGGACTGTCCGCGCGAGCAGCTAAAGGCACTGGCCCATGCCTACGTGGCGTATGCCGGCCGCTACCCGCAGATGTTCAAGCAGATGTTCGGCCCCTCCGTGCATCCGGACTCCCAACCGGAACTGCGCGACGCCAGCCGCGACACTTTCCAGCAGGTACAGTCCATTCTTCGCCGCGGTATCGAACAGGGTATTTTCCGGCAGCAGGACCTGGCCTATCTCACCAACGCTGCCTGGGCGGGTATCCACGGCCTGGCCACCCTGCTGGTCGATGCCCCGGAGCTGTTCCAACGCCACATCGACCTTCCCCGCCAGGTCGAGCTCGGTGTGGAGACCTTCATTGCCGGCATCAGCAGCCACTGACCAGCAACTGGTGTTGCCGGCCGGCGCTGCCGGACTTACAGCTCGCGGAGCACGGCCAGTGGCGGGCTGGATACCACCTTGCGACAGCTGAACACGCCCAGACCCGCAATCAGTACGGTACCTACCGCAATACCCAGCGGCCAGACCCAGGGTGATGGCGTGTACTGCATGCCCATCACCTGAGCCTGCAGGATATAGACCGACAGCTCCGCCGCGACAGTGGCCAGCACTCCGGCAAACAGCCCCATGGCCGCGAACTCGATCAGCAGGCCACCCAGAACCAGCCGCCGGCGCGCACCCAGCGCACGGAGGATGGAGCTCTCGTGCATGCGGGCGTCGACGCTGGCCTGTACTCCGGCCACCAGAACCAGCGCACCGGCCGCCATGATGACCACCAGCACCAGCTCTACCGCCGCCGAAACCTGGCTGATGATGCCCCTGACCTGGGCCACCACCACGTCCATCTCGATGACTGTCACCGTCGGAAAGCTGCGAATAAACCGGTTCAGGAACGGCTTTTCCTCAGGCTCCAGGAAAAAGCTGGTCATGAAAGTCGCCGGGTAAGGCGCCAGCAGGCGCGGCGGGAACACCAGCCAGAAGTTGGGATTGAAGGACTGCCAGTCCAGCTCGCGAATACTGGTCACCGTCGCCTCGAACGGCTCTGAACCGACCTGGAAGCCAATACGGTCACCGAGAACAACGCCAAAGCGCTCGGCGAAATCGCGCTCCAGCGACACTTCCGCGGCATCGCTCTGAGGTGCCCACCATACTCCCTGCACCAGGCTGTTGCCCGCTGGCAGCTCATCGGACCAGGTGAAATTGGCCTCGCGCTGGCGACGCCCCTCCTCCTCCGCCTCGCTACGTCGCGGCAGGTCCTCACCGTTCACGGTGAGAATCCGGCCGCGGATCATCGGCGACAGAGCGGCACCGGGAACCTCCTGCGCGCGCAGCATCTGTTCCACACCCTGCACGTCCTCGGGGTCGATATTGAGCGCAAAGTGGTTCGGGGTATTCTCCGGCAACTGGGTCTGCCAGGCATCGATCAGGGAGGTCCGCACCAGCAGCAGCACCAGCAGCAGCATGATCGCCATGGCGAAAATGACCACCTGCAGGGCATTGGCGGTGCCGCGGCGCTGCAGGCCGGCGAATGCCAGGCGCCAGATGCTGCCCGCGCTCATGCCCACCAGCCGACCGCCGCGCAGCAGGGTCCGGGCCAGCACCAGGCCCAGAACCACCGTGGCCGCGAGACCCGCCAGCACCGCCGCAGTCAGTTTCCAGTCGCCACTGTACCACCACATCAGGCCACTGACCGCCGCCAGGCCAATCGCGTAGTCGACCAGGGTCTGGCGCTGCTCCAGCGGCATATCCCGGCGCAGGACCCGCAGCGGGCTGGCCAGGCTCAGGCGCCGCAGTGGCGGCCAGGCAAAACACAGCAGGCAGACCAGGGACGTGGCCGCGCCGATGGCATAGGGCCGGAACCCGGCGGGGCCGGGCTGCACTGGCAGCTGGTCGCCGAACAGCGTGAAGAAACTTTGCTGCAGACCCCAGCCCAGGCCACAGCCTAGCAGGGTGGCACCAAGGCCGAGCAGGAACAGGCTGCTGGCGTAGAGACGGGTGATGTCGGAAGAGGTCGCGCCCAGGCTCTTCATGATCGCTACGTAATCGTTGTGACGCTCACTGAAGCGCCGCGCCGCCAGCGCAATCGCCACGCCGGCGAGCACGACGCCCAGGCTCCCGGCGAGCAGCAGAAAGCTTTCCGCCCGGCCCAGAGCGTTACCCAGACCAGGCTGGCCCTCCCGCACATCCAGCAGCCTCTGCCCCGCCATCAACTGCGGCCGCAGCCAGGCCACAAAACTGTCCAACAGGCCAACGCTGTCACCGGCATACAGCTGGCGGTACTCCACCCGGCTGCCGGGCTGCACTACCGCAGTGGCGGCAATGTCGTCGTAGTGCATCAAAACCCTGGGACCAAGGCCGAGGAAAGACCCGCCCTGGTCCGGTTCGGTGCGGGCAGCGGCCACTATCGTGAATTCCGCCTCGCCCACCGCTATGCGGTCACCAATGTCGACGTCCAGCAGCGGGAACAGGCGCGAGTCCAGCCAGACGGTGCCCGGCTGCGGACCGCTGCCCGCTGCCAGCACCGGGCCAAACGCCTCCTCGCTGTAGCGCAGTTCCCCGCGCAGTGGATAGCCAGCACTGACCGCCTTGACCGACGCCAGAACCATATCCGCGTCGCCCGCATACACCATGGAGGGAAAGGTCAGAGTCTGTGCTGACAGCAGCCCCAGTTCCCCGGCCTCGGCGAGCCATTCGGCAGGCATTTCGCTGCCGCTGCGCACCACCCGGTCCGCCGCCAGAAAGCGATGGCTCTCCTGTTCCAGGGCAGTCTGCAGGCGTGTGGTGAAGGCGCTGATCCCGGACACCACGGCCACCGCCAGTACCAGGGCCGCAACCAGCACGCCCAGCTCGCCACCGCGCCAGTCCCGCGCCAACATGCGGGTCGCCGTCATGGACACGGGCTAATCCGCCTCGACCAGGGCGCCGGCGTCGAGCCGGAACCGGTGCTGGCAGCGTGCCGCCAGGGCGTGATCGTGGGTCACCAGCACCAGGGTGGTGCCCTGCTCCCGGTTGAGTTCGAACAGCAGGTCGATAATGTGCTCTCCGGTAGCCGTGTCCAGATTGCCGGTAGGCTCATCGGCAAAAAGGATGGCCGGGCTGTTGGCGAAGGCGCGGGCGATCGCCACCCGCTGCTGCTCGCCGCCGGACATCTGCCTGGGATAGTGGTGCAGGCGCGGTCCCAGCCCGACCCGCTCCAGGAAGTGCCCGGCCTGCTTGCGGGCATCGCCCTGCCCCTGCAGCTCAAGGGGCAACATCACGTTTTCCAGCGCAGTCAATGCCGGCAACAGCTGGAAGGATTGGAACACAAATCCCACCTCCCTGCCCCGGAACAGGGCGCGCTGGTCTTCGTCCAGTGCGCTGATATCGGTGTCGTTGATCACCACCCTGCCCCCGCTGGACTCGTCCAGACCGGCCAGCAGGCCCAGCAGTGTGGATTTACCCGAGCCCGAGGCGCCAATGATGGCGACCGACTCTCCCGACTTGATTTCAAGCGTGATCCCTTTCAGTATCTCCAGCTCGCCCCCGGCCATGGGGACCCGTTTCTGGAGATTTTCGGCCTTGATCATGCAGCGATTCCTTTTCGCACTGTTACGCAACGCTTTCGCGATCGGATTGTGCTGCCTGCTGGCGCTGCCGGCGGCAGCGGGACAAACACGGACGCTGCTGGTACTCGGGGATAGTATCAGTGCGGCCTACGGTATGTCTCTGGATCAGGGCTGGGTCGCCCTGCTCGAGGCCCGGCTGCGGGACAGTCATCCCCACTACCAGGTGGTCAACGCCAGTATCAGCGGCGAGACCACCGGCGGCGGGCTGCGCCGCCTGCCTGCCCTGCTGCAGCGCCATCAGCCATCCATAGTACTGCTGGAGCTCGGCGGTAACGACGGTCTGCGCGGGTACCCCCCGGCGAGTATCCGTGACAACCTCACCGGCATGACCCGTATGGCCCAGGCTAGCGGCGCGACTGTTCTGCTGCTGGCCATGGAAATACCCCCCAATTACGGCGCCCGCTACACCGAGGCCTTTCGCAACAGCTTCAGCCAGGTGGCCGAGGAGACCGGTGCCAGGACCCTGCCCTTCATCCTCGACGGCGTCGCTACCGACGCCAGCCTGATGCAGGAGGACGGCATCCATCCCACCGCGGAAGCCCAGCCCCTGCTGCTGCAACGACTGCTGCCCAGCCTGCTGGACGTCCTGTGAACAGGGCGCGCCCCGATTGGGCCCAGCTGCAGGCGGGCGACGCTGCCAGCATCTGGCATCCCTATGCATCGGCGACGGACACGCCGGAAGTCTACCCCGTCGCCAGCGCCAGCGGCGTGCGCCTGACCCTGGCGGACGGCCGCGAATTGATCGACGGCATGGCCTCCTGGTGGTGCGCCATCCACGGCTACAACCACCCGGTGCTGAACCGGGCCGTGCGGAAACAGCTGGACGATATGTCCCACGTGATGTTTGGCGGTCTCACCCACGCACCCGCAGTGCGCCTGGCACAGCTGCTGACCGACATCACTCCGCCGGGGCTGGAGAGGGTATTCTTCAGTGACTCGGGCTCCGTCGCCGTGGAAGTGGCCATGAAGATGGCCATCCAGTACTGGTATTCCGTGGGCCAGCCGCGCAAGCAGAAACTGCTAGCCCTGCGCAGTGGTTACCACGGAGACACCTTTGGCGCGATGTCCCTGTGCGACCCGGTGACCGGCATGCACCACCTGTTCGGCGAGGCGCTGTCCCGGCAGTATTTTGCGCCCGCGCCAGAGGTCCCCTTTGGCCAGCCCTGCGACGAGCAGGCCCTGGCGGCGATGGAAGAGCTACTGGCCAGCCACCACCAGGATCTCGCCGCGGTTATCGTCGAACCCATTGTCCAGGGCGCTGGCGGTATGCGCTTTTACTCGGCGGACTACCTGGTCCAGCTGCGCGGGCTCTGCGACGCCTTCGATGTGTTGTTGATTTTCGACGAAATCGCCACCGGCTTCGGTCGCACCGGCAAGCTGTTTGCGCTGGAACACGCCGGCGTGGAGCCCGATATTCTCTGCCTGGGCAAGGCCCTGACCGGCGGCTACATGACCCTGGCCGCGACCCTCTGCAATCGCCGGGTCAGCCATGGCATCAGCGACGGAGAGGCCGGTGCCTTCATGCACGGCCCAACTTTCATGGGCAACCCGCTGGCCTGCGCCACCGCCGTGGCCAGTATCGAACTGCTGCTCTCCCAGCCCTGGCAGCGCTGCGTACAGCGCATCAACCAGGGCCTGGAAACCGGTCTGGCGCCTGCCCGGGAGCTGCCGGGGGTCGCCGATGTACGCACCCTGGGCGCGATCGGGGTAATTGAGCTGCACGAACCCGTGGACATGCAACAGATCCAGCCCCTGTTTGTGCAGCGCGGCGTCTGGATTCGCCCCTTCGGCAGGCTGGTATACTGCATGCCCCCCTTCATCATGCAGGACGAGGATCTGGCAACCCTGACCGCGGCCATGGTGGCCACGGTCGCCGAAGTCAGCTGAGCCACAGCTCCGGCAGGTACCGGCGCGGGGCGCGAACTGCCTGCGGGCCTGCAGGGCCGCCGCATGGATAGTGGACTATGTACGGCATCAGTCCCGGCGGCGGCGGCCACAATCGCGTATAATATCGCCCACATTCAAAACCCCGCAGCCGTTGCAATGTCCGCCACAACCCAGCCCATGCCCGTTTTCTCCTACCGCAAGTACTGGGCCGAATGCTTTGGCCCGGCTCCCGAGCTGCCGATGTCGCGGGCGGAAATGGACGCCCTGGGCTGGGACAGCTGCGACATCATCATCGTCACCGGCGATGCCTACGTCGACCACCCCAGCTTCGGCATGGCGGTGGTGGGCCGCACCCTGGAGGCCCAGGGCTTCCGCGTCGGCATTATCGCCCAGCCCGACTGGACCAGCGCCGATGCCTTCAAGGTACTGGGCAAGCCCAACCTGTTTTTCGGCGTCGCTGCCGGCAACATGGACTCCATGATCAACCGCTACACCGCGGACAAAAAGCGCCGCAACGACGATGCCTACACCCCCGGCAATGTCGGCGGCAAGCGCCCGGACCGGGCGGTGATCGTCTACAGCCAGCGGGTCCGGGAAGCCTACAAGGATGTGCCGCTGATCATCGGCAGCATCGAGGCCAGCCTGCGTCGCATCGCCCACTACGACTACTGGAGCGACAAGGTGCGCCGCTCCATTCTGCTGGATGCCCGCGCCGACCTGCTGTTATACGGCAACGCCGAACGCGCCCTGGTTGATGTCGCCCACCGCCTCGCCGCCGGGGAACCGGTCAAGCAGATCCGCGACCTGCGCGGTACCGCCTATGTCTGCAAGCGGCTGCCCGAGAACTACAGGGTCATCGACTCCAGCCACCTGGACCTGATCGGCCCGGTAGAAGCCCCGATCAACCCCTACATCGACACCCGCACCGAGGCCTGCGCCAGCAGCAGTGAGGAGGGTGCCGCTGTGGCAGAGGTGGCCGCGGTGCGCCTGCTGGACCGGCCCGCGGACGATGGCCCGGCGGTCATCCGCCTGCCCGCCTACGAGCAGGTACGGGAGGATGCGGCCCTGTACGCCCATGCCTCGCGGATCCTGCACAAGGAGACCAATCCGCACAATGCCAGGCCGCTGGTACAGGCCCACGGTGACCGGGATGTGTGGCTGAATCCGCCGCCGATACCGCTGGAAACCGACGAGCTGGACATGGTGTTCGAGCTGCCCTACACCCGCCTGCCCCACTCCAGCTACGGCGATGCCCGCATCCCCGCCTATGAGATGATCCGCCACTCGGTCAACATCATGCGAGGCTGCTTCGGTGGCTGCACCTTCTGTTCCATTACCGAGCACGAAGGTCGCATCATCCAGAATCGATCCGAGGACTCCATCATCCGCGAGGTCGAGCGGATCCGTGATACCTCCCCGGCCTTCACCGGGGTGATCTCGGACCTCGGCGGCCCCACCGCCAACATGTGGCGGGTAGCCTGCAAGAGCAAGACCATCGAGGCGGCATGCCGCAAGCTGAGCTGCGTATACCCCGGGATATGCAAGAATTTGAATACCGACCAGACCCCGCTGATTGGACTCTACCGCCGGGCCCGGGCGGTGAGCGGGGTCAAGAAGGTGCTGATCGCCTCCGGCCTGCGCTACGACCTGGCGGTGGAAACCCCCGCATATGTGGAGGAACTGGTCAAGCACCACGTCGGCGGCTACCTGAAGATCGCCCCGGAACACACCGAGGACGGCCCGCTGTCGAAGATGATGAAGCCGGGCATGGGCAGCTATGACCGCTTCAAGGCCATGTTCGAGAAATACTCAAGGGAAGCCGGCAAACAGCAGTACCTGATCCCCTATTTCATCGCCGCCCATCCCGGCACCCGGGACGAGGACATGATGAATTTGGCCCTCTGGCTCAAGCGCAACAAGTTCCGCGCAGACCAGGTACAGACCTTCTACCCCTCGCCCATGGCCACCGCCACCGCCATGTACCACAGCGGCAAGAACCCGCTCAAACGCGTGACCCGCGACAGCGAGACCATGCCCACCGTGCACAAGCTGTCCCAACGCCGCCTGCACAAGGCCTTCCTGCGCTACCACGACCCGGACAACTGGCCGGAATTGCGCACCGCGCTGAAGAAGATGGGCCGCGCGGACCTGATCGGCAACGGCAAGATGCACCTGATACCGCCGCGGCAGCCCGCCAAGCGCCACGCCACCGTGCCGGCGGGCACCGGCAGCTTTGCCACCCAGCACAACGGTTTGCCACGCAATCCCGGCCGGCGCAAATCCCGGGCGCGCCGCTAGCACTTTCCTGCAGTTGACAGGGCGCACAGCCCGGAGCACAGCGTGACTACAGCCTTCAGCACTCTTGGCCTCAATGCCGACCTGCTGGCCAATCTGGCCACGCTGGACTACCACAGCATGACGCCGATACAGGCCCGCAGCCTGCCGCCCATCCTGGCCGGACGCGATGTGATCGGCCAGGGCAAGACCGGTTCCGGCAAGACCGCCGCCTTCGGCCTTGGGCTGCTGCAGAAACTGGAGGTCAAGCGCTTTGTGGTCCAGGCCCTGGTGCTCTGCCCCACCCGCGAACTGGCGGACCAGGTGGCGAAGGAGATTCGCCGTCTCGGGCGCGGAATCCACAATATCAAGGTGCTGACCCTGTGCGGTGGCATGCCCTTCGGACCCCAGATTGGCTCGCTGGAGCACGGTGCCCATATTGTCGTCGGCACGCCGGGGCGCATAGAGGAACACCTGAACAAGGGCAGCCTGACACTGGAGAGGGTCACCACCCTGGTGCTGGACGAGGCAGACCGCATGCTCGACATGGGTTTCCAGCCCTCCCTGGACGCCATCCTCGAGTACCTGCCGCGAGAGCGCCAGACCCTGCTGTTCAGCGCCACTTTCCCGCCCGGCATCGATGCCATGGCGCAGCGGGTGATGCAGGCTCCGGAGCAGATACAGGTGGAGTCCACCCACGACAGCAGTACCATTGCCCAGGTGTTTCACCAGGTGGAGGACAGCGAACGTACCACCGCCCTGCGCCTGTTGCTACTGCAGCAGCGGCCGGATTCCGCAGTCGTATTCTGCAACACCAAAATCGAATGCGCGGAGGTCGCGAGGGAACTGGCCCGCCACGGCTTCAGCGTCCAGGCCCTGCACGGGGACCTGGAACAGCGCGACCGCGACCGCACCCTGGTGCAGTTCGCCAACAAGAGTATTTCGGTGCTGGTCGCCACCGACGTCGCCGCCCGCGGCCTGGACATCGACGCCCTGGACGCGGTCATCAATTACCACATCCCGCGCGACCTGGAAGTCTACGTACACCGTATCGGCCGCACCGGCCGCGCCGGCAGCAGCGGCCTGGCCTGCACCCTGTTCAGCGACAATGAGCGCCACAAGCTGGCGAAACTGGAAGCCCTGCTGGAACAGCCCATCGCAGCCGCACCACTGCCCCCACAGAGCTTGCTGAAGACCCCCGGTTACAAGCCGCCAATGGTGAGCCTCGAGATCGGGGCCGGCAAGAAACAGAAGCTGCGGCCCGGGGACATTCTCGGCGCGCTCACCGGCGACAACGGCATCGACGGCAAGCAGGTCGGCAAGATCACCCTGTACGACAACTGGTCCTGCGTTGCGGTAAGGCGCAGCGAGGTGGACACGGCGCTGGCAAAGCTGGGGCGGGGCAAGATGAAAGGGCGCAGCTTCCGGGTCCGGGTGCTGGGCTAGGAAATTGCCGGGGCGGGAACCACGCCTGCAGGAAGGCCAATATGTGTCATCTGAACACCCGAAGTCCTTGACCCCGCGCCAGGCTACAGGGTTACAATCGCAATCGATTATCATTATCAGAACTGGAATCGGACATTCGTCAATGCAGACCCACAGGACAAACTGTTCCCCGCGGCCAAACTTCCTGACCCTCAATGCTGCGATACTCCTGTTCGCGATAGCTTGCCTGCTTGCCGGCATTGCGAGGGCCGAGAACGGCACTGGTAATGTCGATGTGCAACAGCTGGCACAGATGGCAGAGTATATCGCTGTCGATTACGTGGAGGCGG
>NZ_JAVKCQ010000120.1:0-22394 GCF_040222615.1 Haliea sp. | reverse complement strand
CGCGACCGTATGGCAGCGGGCCACGGTGGCTTCCCGCTGGTGGGCACGCCGGAGCAGGTCGCCGACGGCATCACCGAGCTCTACGACACCGGGTTTGGCGGCACCACGCTGGCGTTCGTAAACTACGCCGACGAGTTCCCGTATTTTGCCGAGCATGTCCTGCCCATTCTTGAGAAGAGAGGCATTCGCACCGGGGCATGACCCGGCCTTGAGTGCCGGGGATTCCGGGTTCCTGCTATAGTCCTGGGCAACGCCAGCACCGGGAGCACGCTCGCACCACTCCCGGACCTGTTCCCGGCTCGTTACACAAGCGAAAGTTTATGAAGGATCAGCTCGCCGACCGTGCCCTGCGCGCAACCCGCCTGTTCGATGGCGAGCAGTGGCACAGTGACTGCGGTGTTCTCCTGGCGGGAGAGAAAGTGCAGGCCCTGCTGCCAGCCACTGCCATTCCCGCCTCGCTGCCCTGCGAGACTATCACCGAGGGCTTTCTCGCTCCCGGCCTGGTCGACCTGCAGGTCAACGGCGGAGGTGGCCTGCTGTTCAACAACGCGCCCGGTGCCGACGCCGTGCTGCACATCGCCGCCGCCCATCGCCGCTACGGCACCACGGCACTGCTGCCCACCCTGCTCAGCGACACCGCCGATGTCCTGCGGGCAGGCGTTGCCGCGGTGCGCCAGGCACAGGCTTCGGCGCAGCCTGAAGCCCGTGTCGTCCTCGGCATTCACATCGAAGGGCCGTTCTTTGCCAACGCCCGCCGCGGGACCCACCAGGCGGACCGCTTGCGACAACCGACAGCAGCAGACATTGACTGGCTCTGCAGCCTTGCCGATCTGCGTTGCCTGACCACCCTGGCGCCGGAGGTCATGGCGCCGGGCATGATCCGCCAGCTCAGCAGCGCCGGCATCGTGATCAGCGCCGGTCACAGCGCGGCGAGCTGGGAGCAGCTGCAGCAGGCGCTGCGGGAGGGGCTGCGCGGCTTCACCCACCTGTTCAACGCCATGAGCCCGCTGACCGCCCGGGAGCCGGGCGTAACCGGCGCCGCCCTGGACAGCGGCGACTGCTGGCTGGGAATCATCGCCGACGGTT
Organism: Haliea sp.; assembly: GCF_040222615.1. Lineage (GTDB taxonomy): Bacteria > Pseudomonadota > Gammaproteobacteria > Pseudomonadales > Halieaceae > Haliea. The sequence continues at coordinate 21,308 of NZ_JAVKCQ010000120.1, read as the reverse complement.
ACCACGTGCACCCGGCCAGTATTCGCATCGCCCACCGCTGCGCCAGCGCGGGGAAGCTGTTTCTGGTCAGCGATGCCATGGCCACAGTTGGTAGCGGGCAACCCTGGTTTACCCTTTACGGCGAACGCATCACAGTGCAAGACGGCCGGTTGCTCAATGCGGAGGGCGCCCTCGCGGGCAGCGCAATCGGCCTGATTGACGCAGTCCGTTACTGCCATCAGGTCGTGCGGCTACCGCTGGAGGAATGCCTGCGCATGGCCTCCCTGTACCCGGCCCGGTTTATCGGCGAACAGCACCTGGGGCGGATAGCCGCGGGCTCAAGGGCAGACCTGGTTCTGCTCGATGAGGACCTGCAGGTCAGCGCCACCTGGGTGGCGGGACAGCGCAGTGACCACGCCCGCAGGCGGTGAAATCAGCTTTTGACCCGCTGGGCCATGAGACCGCGCACATCCACCCGGGCCCGGAGCCGATGGGCCAGCATGAACATGCCGCCCAGCTTGCGATGAAAATAGACTGCGTGAGTCGGCGGTGCCTGCCAGAAATCCCGGAAACCGGTCACCGACTGGCCCATTGCCATCAGGCGGGAGGGCATGTCCGATGCACCAAAATCATAGGGTCCCTCCTGGCGCAGCGGCTCCAGCGCCAGCAGCAACATGTCCAGCACCAGCTCCCGGTAGCGGGAGCCAGGCTCGCCCATGGCGTAGCCCACCCGCTCCGCGGCCCACGCCACCCTCTCCCGGTCACCCGCCATGGCGGCCGCGGCCAACTTGCCATAGTCGCGCACAAACGCGGCCTTGAAGGGACGGCTGGCACCGAAATCCAGCAGCACAATCGCGCCGTCGCGCTCGCGATACTGGTAGTTGGCAAAATTCGGGTCGGTCTGTACCAGCCGCAATTCGAACATTTCGGTGAGCAACAGCTCGATCAGTGCGCTCATCACCCGGTCGCGCTCGGCGGCCGGCTGCAGAGCCAGGGTCTCAATCGATTCGCCGTCGACGTAGGTCATCCCCAGCACGTTGCGACGGGTGAGGTCGGGCAGCACCTCCGGCAGGACAAAGCGCTGGTCGTGGGCGAGGGCCTCGCGAAAGCGGTTCAGGTATTTCGCTTCCTTCAGGTAATCAGCCTCGTCCTTGAGCTGGGCGCGGGCATCCAGCAGCAGCGGCTGCAGGTCCAGGTGGCGCGGCAACAGCCCTGACATCCGCAGCAGGGTGGCGATATTGTCGACATCGCTGTCGATGCTGTCGGCAACGCCGGGATACTGGATCTTGAGCACGGCGGCGCGGCCATCCCGTGTCCGGATACGGTGTACCTGGCCGATGGACGCCGCCGCCAGCGGACGCCACTCGAACTCGAACAGCGCGGGGTCCCAGTCGGGGCCAAAAGCCTGGTGTAAGGCCTCCTGCAGCTGCCTGGCCGGCATGGATTCGGCGTCGGCACGCAACCTGGCAAGGATTTCCGCCAGCTCACGCGGCAGCAGGTCACCGGTATCCATCGACAGGATCTGGCCGAGCTTCATCGCGGCGCCGCGCATGCGTGCCAACTGTTTGGTCACCCGGCGGGCATTGCCCGGGGTAAGCAGCATATCCCGGGCCCGGGGGCGCTTGCCCGCCCGCAGCTGGCGCTCGCCCTCAGCCAGCATACCGCCGGCGACGCCACCGGCGAGCTTCGCCATCCCCGCCAGCCGCCGCAGGCGCCCGGCCGGTACCGCACTGCCGTCGCGCTCATCCATCACAGGTTTTTCTCCCGCCAGTGACGGACATGCCTGCGCACCAGGTCGTGGGCATTGAACTCGGCGTCCAGTACTGCGATAAAAGTGAAGACGCCCGTCAGTTTGCGCGCAATCAGCGCGAAGTCCCGGGAGGGAGTGGCGAAATCCAGCGACGCTGCGGCAGTTGCCGCCCGCTTGCCGGCCCGGCGCAGCAGGCGGGATCGCCCCCAGCAGTACTCTCCCCTGTCATTCAGGTACTCCCGCGGCAACTCCCCCGGAGGCCGCAGGGGCTCGAGCAGATTCAGGCAAAAGTCGATAAAGGTTTCCCTGGCGTAGGCGGTGCTGTCGCTGTCCAGGCAACCCAGGCCCACCAAGCTGGCCAGCAGAGCCTCCCGGTCATGCTCCTGACCGGCGGCGATGGCGCTGCCGAGATGCGCCAGGAAGCTCGGCTCACAGCTCAGGGTGGAGCCAAAGTCCAGCAGCACCAGCTCGTCGCGGCGGGAGCCTCTGCGGATCAGGTAGTTGCCAAAATTCGGATCGGTCTGCAACACCCCCCAGCTGTACAGCTCGTGGAAAAACAGCTCCAGCATGCCGCGGCCCAGGGCATTGCGGCGGCGCTGGGAAAGCGCGGCCACCTCCGGACGATTGACCTGCCAGCCTTCAATATACTCGAGCGCCAGTACGTCGTCGCTGCAATAGCGCCGGAAGCGGCGGGGTACGTAGTAGCGGCTGCCGCCAGGCGACGCCGTATCCCTGGCCACCAGCCTCGCCACGGTGTCGCCCATGCGGGCCTCATGGCGGTAGTCAATTTCCTGGTGCAGATGACTGCGCATGGACTCCAGCCAGTCGTCCAGTTCCCGCCCGGCCTTGACCCAGCGCGCCAGCAGCAGCATCCGCACCACCGCGTCGAAGTCGCTGTCGATGACTTCGCGCAGGCCCGGGTACTGCAGCTTCAGGCAGATCTGCTCCCCGGTCGCCTTTACCGTAGCGCGGTGCACCTGGGCCAGGGAAGCTGCCGCCAGCGCTACCGGCTCCACCTCGAGCTCGGCGAGGCGCGCACCCAGGCTGGCGCGCAGCTGCGGTTCCATTACCTCCCAGGGCAGCGGCTCGGTCGCGGCATTCAGCTCCTGCAGGGCCTCGGTCAGGGCACGGGGCAGGAAGTGTTCGCCCAGCAGGGCAAACATCTGCCCAATCTTGACGTAGGTGCCCTTGAGCCGTCCCAGTTCTGCCACAAACCGGCGCGCCTCCTTGCGGATGAAGGGAGAGTCGACGGCGTAATCTTCCTCCTGCCCACCGGGACGCAAACGCTGCAGGGCGCCGTCGATGGCAAAGGCGCCGCCGGCGCGCAACCCGGCCAGGGACACGGCGAGACCGCGCCCGAAGCTGCCCTGGCGAATGGTGGATAATTTCCTGCTCATAACCTTTCTACGCAGCCGCGCTCCGGCTGGACGTCTCCCTGCAGCGAGCCGATCTCAATCATCGAGGAGCAGCTGCGCCAGCCGCTTGCGGTGATGCTGGGCATCGCCGAAGGCCTGCTGGCTCCACTGGGCCCGGCGCACATACAGCTGGGCATCGCATTCCCAGGTGAAACCCATGCCCCCGTGAAACTGGATTGCCCGGTCACTGGCGTACTTCAGGGTCTCCGTCGCCTGGGCCTTGGCCATGCGGCAGGCAATCTCGGCATCGCGATCGAGCTCGCCAGCAGTCAGCAGCGTTGCCGCGTGATAGACAAAAGACCGGGCCGAGTCGATTCCCACCAGAATGTCCACACAGGGATGCTTCAGGGCCTGGTAGGAGCCGATCAGCTTGCCGAACTGCTTGCGCGTCTTGAGGTAGTCCACCGTGGTGTCGAGGCAGGCCGCAGCGCTGCCGCCGGCCTCTGCCGCCACCAGCAGGGCGCCCAGCAGGCGGAAATCACGCAGGGCCGAGGCCACGCGAGGCCCCCGCAGCACCGCGTCCTCTGGCACCCGGACACCGCTGAAATCAATGGCCTGGGCGCGGCGGGTGCAGTCGATCAGGGTGTGATCGCGGCGCCCCCCGGCGCCGAGGTCTGCGGCAGGCACCAGCGCCAGCACCGGCTCGCCCGCCCGCTGAGCCACGACCACAAACCACTCTGCACTGGCCGCCTCCATGACCTGTTGCTTGACGCCCTGCAGCACGTTATCGGTGCCCAGTTCGCAGCGAATGCGGCTGGCGCCCCAATCGTGATTGTCCAGCACCGCCACCGCGGCGGGGGCGCCGGCCGCGAGCGCCACCAGGACCGTTTCGCAGGTTGATCCCGATGGCGCCGGATCGGCCGCTGCCCGCCACAGCAACTGGCCTGCCAGCACCGTGCCCAGCAGCGGGCCACCCAGCAGGGACCTGCCCATGGCCTCCATCACCGGCACCACAGCGCCCATACCCAGGCCAGAGCCACCCACCGCTTCGGGCAGCGCCATCCCCGGCCAGCCCATGTCGACCACCTGTCGCCAGACTTCCGGATCAAAGCCGGTATCCGACTCCAGCAGGGCTCGCACCGCGCCGATGGTGGACTTGTCCCGGCAGAAGGCGCGCGCCACATCGAGGATCATGGCCTGGTCTTCGCTGAACGCCAACGCTGTATTGCCCATCACGGACATCCGCAGTACTCCTTATCTGGGCAGGCCGAGAATATGCTCGGCAATGATATTGGCCTGAACCTGGCTGGTGCCACCACCGATGGTGGCGGCAAAGCTGTTCAGGTAGGCACGCTGCCAGAATCCGCCCTGGCGGGCATCCTCGTCACCCACATAGAGGCCACCATCGGCGCCCTGCAGGTTGATCGCCAGCTGGCGCATGCGGCGGGTGCTCTCGGTGAAGCGCAGCTTGTTGGACACGGCCAGGGAGAACGGATAATCACTGGTCAGCGGCGCGATGCCCGCACGGCGGTCGCCCAGGGCCACCGCCTTTTCCTCCATGATCAACTGCACCAGCTGGTCGCGGACCGCCGGGTCCTGCAGCACCGGCGCGCCATCGCGCTCCACATCCCGCAACTGCTCGATCATGTCGTCGATGACAATGCGCACAAAGGCCAGGCCGCCCGCTGCGCCCGCCTCGGCGCCGCGCTCGTATTGCAGGGTTTTCATGGCAATCTTCCAGCCCTGCCCTTCCTCGCCCATCAGACAGCTGGCGGGGATGCGGGCATCGGTGAAGAAGGTCTCGGTGAAGCCGTACTCTCCCGTCAGCTTGCGGATGGGCCGGGGGTCTATCCCCGGCACCTGCATGGGCGCGAGGAAAAAAGACAGGCCATCGTACTTGCGCTCCGCCGCGGGATTGGTGCGGGCCAGCAGGATCATGTAGCGGGCGAAGTTGCCCATGGTGGTCCAGATCTTGGTGCCGTTGATGACGTAGTCGTCACCGTCGCGCTCGGCGCGGGTCTGGGCGCTGCCCAGGTCCGACCCGTGATCCGGCTCGGAAAAGCCCTGGCACCAGATATCCTCGCCAGTCAGGATGCCCTTCAGGTAGCGGGACTTTTCCGCTTCGGTACCAATGTCATTGATCAGTGGGCCAGCCCAGCCCAGCCCGATCACGTTGAAGCAGATGGGCACCGCGTGGCGGCGCATTTCCTGGTCCGCGATGGACTGGAAGACCGGGTCCAGACCCTGGCCGCCGTACTGCTTCGGCCAGGCCATACCGAGGTAACCCGCTGCCCAAACCTTGTACTGCCATTGCCGAAGGAACTCGAGCTGCTGCTCGCTGCCCACTTCCATGAAGGACTGGGGCAGGAGAAAGCCCGGATCCGCCGGCTTGTTGGCCCGCAGCCAGGCCGAGACCTCCCGGCGAAAGGCCTGCTTGTCCTGTTCACTCACCGTAGTCATAGCTTGCTCCTTGTCGGGGGCCGATCGGCTCAAACCACGTCCGGCAGCACCAGTGGTTCGGCGTGGGCATTGGCGCGCTGGAAAGCGGGGCGCGCCAGCAGGCGCTCCAGGTAGGTCCTGGTCGCGGGCTGGTAATATTTGTCCAGGTGCAGGATAGAGCCCAGGTACAGGGCATACCCTACCGCGATGTCGGCGATGGTGAAGCGGTCCGCGACCAGGTAGTCGTTGGTCGCTACCCGCTCGTCCAGCCTTCTCAGGCGGGCGCGAAACCACTTGGCATAGTCGTCGGCGACCGCGCGCTTGGCCGGATCCTGCTCAAAAAAGTAATAGCGCAGGGCAATGGTCTGGGGGAAGGTCAGGGTGGCGTCACTGTGATGCAACCAGTTCAGGTAGGCGCCGTAGTCTGTGTCCTGTGGCCGCAGCGCCAGGTCCGCCGCGCGCTCGGGGTAGCGGTCCACCAGATACTGGCAGATACCTGCGGACTCGGTCATTTCCGTGGCACCGTCGACGAAGAACGGCACGGTGCCGAGGCTGTTGACCTGCAGGAAATCGGGCTGCATCACCCGGGGCGGAAAGGGCAGGACTTCCAGCTCGTACTCCAGCCCCATCTCCTCCAGGGTCCACAGGGGGCGCAGTGAGCGGGCGCCGCCGCAGTGCCACAGTTTCATCTCAGACTCCAAACTGGCGTGCCGCCAGGTCGCGCATGATTTCCTCGGAGCCGCCGCCGATGGCATTGACCCGTACCTCGCGATAGATGCGTTCCACCCGGCTGCCGCGCATGAACCCGATGCCCCCGAGAATCTGCATCGCCTCGCGGGCGCAGAATTCCACGGTTTCGCTGGCCTGCACCTTGAGCAGGGCGATATCACCGGGATTCGGATTACCCGCCTCTATCGCCTCGTAGCAGATCCGGATATAGGCCTGGGTGGCGTTGATCTTCTGCTTCATCTGGGCAATTTTGTGGCGGATAACCTGGTGGTCCGCGAGCCGCTTGCCAAAGGTGCGGCGCTCCTGGGCCCAGGCCACCGCCTCTTCCAGGCACACCCGGGCCATCGCTTCCATGCCTGCGGCCATGCCCATGCGCTCGCCGTTGAAGTTGGTCATGATCACCAGGAACCCCTGGTTTTCCTCGCCGATAAGCTGCTCCACCGGCACCCGCACATTGTCGAAGTACAGCGTGGCGGTATCCGAGGCCCACCAGCCCTGTTTGCGCGCCAGTGGAGTGCGGGAAAAACCCTCGGCGTCCGTGGGAATCAGCAGCATGGAGATACCCCGGGCACCCGGACCACCGGTCCGGACGGCGGTGGATACCCAGTTGGCGCGCATGCCGCCGGTGATGTAGGTCTTGGAGCCGTTGACCACGAAGTGGTCACCATCGCGCACTGCGGTAGTGGCCAGACTGGCCACGTCCGAGCCACCGCCGGGTTCGGTGATACCGAGGGCGATGTGTTTCTGCCCCGCCAGCACCGCCGGCGCCACCGCCTGCTTCATCGCCCCGCTGCCCCAGTTGAGCACCGGCGGCAAGCCTATGCCGTGCACCATCAGGCTGGCTGGAATGCCCCCGGCACCAATACGGGCCAGCTCCTCCTGGGCGATCCAGCTGTGCCAGCTGTCGATACCCTCTTGCGTGCCGCCATAGGCTTCCGGATAGCCGAGGCCAAGCAGCCCCACCGCCGCCGCCTTCGGCCAGAGTTCGGCGGGAACGTGGCCGGCTTCATCCCAGGCATCGGCGTGGGGCATGATCTCAGTGTCGATAAAACGCCGCAGCTGGGTACGCCAGGCCTCGTGCTCCCCGGTGAGGTGGGGGTTCGGCAGGCGCGCGCTGTCAAAATCCAGTGGCATCGTCTATCTCCGGGTGGTTTTTTTTACGCGAGAGACTATCGCAGTCGAAGCCAGCGGGCAAAGCCCGGGCACAACGACTGCGCAGCGAATCTCGCAGGGATTTCAGGGGGCCGTTTCCAGCACCAGGCCGATAACCTCCTGCAGGTCCTCCCGGGCTGCCGCGCAGCGCTGCAGATCAGCCAGCGCGCGCTGTCGCAACGCCTCGTCAACGCCCGCACCGGCCTCCAGCAATTCAGCCCGCAGCAACCATTCGTCCGGCCAGGCATCAAGGCCGGCAGCCAATCCGGCGGCCCCGCCGCCCGCCGCCAGCGCGGCTACCTGGCGATACAGCCCCTGCAGGGTCACATCCCCCCCGGTCCGGGCCGGGGCCGCGGCGGGCGCGGCTTTGTAAAGCTGGTAGCGCTCACGGTCGGCCGTACCGCCGTAGACGGAATCGATGGTCGCCCCTACCGCCATATCGTACTGGCCCCAGGCAGGCTGGAACAGGAGCCTGCCCTGCAGGTCGGTCACCGTACAGTCGCTGAAGCTGAGCAGCAGATTGCGATGATCCCGGCGCAGGACCTGTTGCAACCGCCCCCGAACCGTGATGCCGGAGAGGAACTCCAGCACCACGGGCTCCCCGATCACGATATGGTGGGCCCTCAGCTCGTCCACCGAATACTCCGACAAGCAGCGGCTCAGGTCCTTGAGTTTGCCCACGGGTGAGCCGAAACCCTCGGCATGGGCGGAGGTACCGTGGCCGTAGATCTCCGTATCCCGCCAGGCCAGCTGGGTCGGCCCGCTGGTTCGCAGGTACACGGCCTTGCCCACCGCATCGCAGAGCACTTCCACAAACTGGCCGCTGACCTGAATTCCGGAATCATAGCGGGCGGTGCAGACAGTTCCCGCCGCAATCGCCTTGCGCAGGGATTCCGCCCCGCCGCGCTGAAAACACATGGCGGCCGCAAACTCCTCCAGCACCTGGCCCAGGTGGTGGCAGCTCCTGGTGACAAACAGCTGCGGCTGCTGGCGGGTAATATCGTAGGGATAGTGCACCGCATCCACGGTCAGGGGCAGTTTTTTCACCCGCTGGTCATCCAGGCTGTTGCGGCTCTCTCCCAGGGAGGACAGCAGGCCAGCGCCGAACAAGCGGTAGTTATCCAGCTCCCCCACCAGCCCATACTCCACTGTCCACCAGTGCAGCCGGGTCAGCAGCGCCGCCTCCGAGGGTTCCTCCGTTACCGCCATGGCCTCTTCCAGCGCACGCTCCGCCGCGGCGACGTCTGCAGCCGTGCTGTCCGCGGTCTCCTTGACGATGGACAGGTGGCGCACCGCCTCGTACTGGGCAAAATCCTGGTGCGAGGCAATGGCTTTCATGCCGATCTCGCCAAAGCGCTGCAGGAACTCGGCGTAGTCTACGTCGACGATAAAGGGGGCATGGCCAGCGGATTCATGCACGATATCCGGCGCCGGTGTGTAAAAAATATGGTCAACGCTGCGCATCTCCAGGGCAATGACCAGGATTTTCAGCGCCTGGAACTCCATGAAGATCGCCGGCGGGATAAAGCCGTCAACAACCACAGCCTGCCAGCCCAGTTCCGCCAGGCAGGCGTTCATTTCCTCCACCGAGGGAATGTGGTCCAGGGCTATGCCGGTACGGGCCAGTCCTTCCAGGTATACAGGGTGGGCGCTGTCACCCAGGCGCCGGGTGAGCTGGCGCATGATAAACCGCCACACCGCCTGGTCGCGGGCGCTGTATTGACCATAGTCCTGCAGCCGCACGAAAGGCCGCAGGTGCGCCGGGAGGCTGGCGACGATTTCCTGCTGGGTCATGTCGAGCCCTGGTTGGCGGCGGGCTGGTCTGACATGCACGCCAGCTGCAATTCCAGCTTGTCGATCAGGGCGAATAGCGTTTGCCGCTCCGCAGGCTCAAGCGGCGCCAGCAGGGACTGCTCCCAGGCCAGGACCTCGGGCTCGATGCGCTGGTAGAGCCCTGCGCCCGCCGGGCTGAGTCGCAGCAGCGCGGCGCGGCTGTCGCGCTCACAGGGCCGGCGCAGCAGCAGCTCTCGATCCAGCAGGCCAGCCACGGCCCTCGAGACTTGCACTTTGTCCATGCTGGTCAGCTCGCCTACCTGTTTTGCCAACAGTTCACTGTACTCGGCGAGAGTCACCAGGACCCGCCACTCGGCGACACTGATACCAAAGCGTTCGGTGTAGATGCGCGACAGGGACACACTGATCTTGCGCGCCAGCGTATTGCAGCGATAAGGCAGGAAACGGGTCAGGCTGAGAGCGTGCTGCATGCGGGCCTTGCAGGACAGATGGGACAATGCAGTATAACGCCCGGGACAGTTGGTTACAAAAGCAACCAGTACCCCGGGGCAGAAGCCACCGCCGCCTGCCCCAGCAGGTTGATCACCACCGCATACCAGACCGACGACTCGGCACCCGCTGGTGAATTCAGCTACAGTCACCCCCACCATCGGCATTCTCAATACAGGGCTCGATAGACATGAACTTTGATATCCCGGAAGACATCAGCAGCTTCCTGCATGAGCTCGACGCCTTCATCGAGTCGAGGATAAAACCACTGGAACAGGCCGACGATAACATCCGCTTCTTCGACCACCGCCGTGAAGACGCTCGTACCGACTGGGAACGGGGTGGCCTGCCCAACGCAGAGTGGGAACAGCTACTGCACAAGGCCAAGCAGCTGGCGATCGAGGCGGGGGTATTCAGCTATCCGTTTCCCGCCGAACACGGCGGTCGCGATGGCAGCAATCTCGGCATGGCGATCATTCGCGAACATCTCGCAGCCAAAGGTCTGGGCCTGCATAACGACCTCCAGAACGAGCACTCCGTGGTCGGCAATAACATCGGCCTGTTGCTGATGCTGGAGTACGGCACCGGGGAGCAGCAAGCGGAGTGGCTGGAAGGGCTCAAGAACGCGACCCGCGGCTTCGCTTTCGGCATTACCGAGCCCGCACACGGTTCGGACGCCACCTGGATGGAAACCCGGGCGATCAAGGATGGCGACCACTGGGTGATCAACGGCGAAAAGACCTGGAATACCGGCGTGCATAGCGCTCACAGCGACATGGTTATGGCCCGCACCGCCGGCGCACCGGGCGATGCCCTGGGAATTACCGCCTTCCTGGTACCCATGGATGCAGCGGGGCTCAAGGTTGAAGAATACCTGTGGACGTTCAACATGCCCTCCGACCACGCCCATGTGTCTTTCACGGATGTTCGTGTTCCGGATTCAGCGATCTTTGGCGGTGAAGGGAGAGGACTGCAAGTGGTCCAGCACTTCTTTAACGAAAACCGCATCCGCCAGGCCGCCTCCAGCCTGGGCGCAGCCCAGTATTGCGTCAACGAGGCAGTGCAGTACGCCAGGGAAAGAAAGCCCTTTGGCAAACCGCTGGCGAGCAACCAGGCGATCCAGTTTCCCCTGGTCGACCTGCAGGCTCGCTGCGAGATGCTGCGGGCACTGATTCACAAGACAGCCTGGCTGATGGACCGGGACGGTGCATTTTCCGTTTCCGACAAGGTATCGATCTGCAACTACCAGGCGAACCGACTTTGCTGTGAAGCAGCAGATACCGCGATGCAGGTCCACGGCGGCATGGGTTATTCCCGCTACAAACCTTTCGAACACATCTACCGCCACCACCGCCGCTACCGCATCACCGAGGGCACCGACGAAATCCAGATGCGCCGCGTGGCGGGCTACCTTTTCGGCTACATGAAGCAGCAGCAACCGAAGGGCGTGGGTTAAGCTCCACCGGCCCGACAGCGGCGACCCAATCTCCCGACGTCCCCGGCTATCAGCATGGGCTGGCTATCAGCGCCGATAGTCCAGCGGTGGCTCGCGATCACCCAGCAGCGGACGGTAGTTGAAATCCGGTCCGCGGCGCTGCTCGAATTCACTGCGCGCCGCTCGCAGCAACCCGGGCTGCAGAAACAGGTCGGTGGCGGTAAGCGCCATGGTCTTGGCCGCCACCATCATGCCCTTGGTGCCGATCCCCGTGCCGCCAGCGGCGATGGCCTGCCAGGTGTGGGGGGCGGTGCCCGGCACCCAGGTCGCGGCGCGCAACTCTGTGGTCGGAACCATCCAGCTGACGTCGCCGACATCGGTGGAGCCCATGCTTTGCCGCACAGTCATCGGCTCGATGCGAGCCGCAGCCGCCGCCAGATCCGTTTCCCGGCCGGCCAGGGAGTCGGCCAGCTCGGCGGCAAAGGCAAGATCAGACGAATCATAGACGACGCCCCCCACCTGGGTCAGACGCCGGTGCACGGCCGTGGCCAGGGTCTCGTTGGGCAACATGCTGTGGTTGCCGTGGATTACCTCCAGCTCCAACTCGGTACCCGTACCCAGGGCGGCGGCTGCGGCTGTGCTGAGCAGGCGCTCCCACAGCTGCTCCAGAGTCGCGGCCTGGGGATGGCGCAGGTAGTAAAAGGATTCGGCGAAATCCGGGACCACATTGGGCGCCGAGCCGCCACGGGTAATCACATAGTGCATGCGCGTCTCCTGCGGCATGTGCTCACGCATCAGGTTGGCCATGAAGTTCATGGCCTCCACCGCGTCCAGGGCGGAACGACCGCGCTCTGGCGCCACCGCGGCGTGGGACGAAGTACCTCGAAAGCGGAACTTGGCCGACTTGTTGGCCAGGGTAGTTGCGACGTCGGCTGCGTTGCGATCGGACGGGTGCCATACCAGCACGGAGTCGACATCCTCGAACAGGCCTTCCCGCACCATGTACACCTTGCCCGAGCCGCCCTCCTCGGCCGGCGTGCCATATACCCTGAGCGTGCCCTGGACTCCGTTGGCTTGCATCCAGTGACGCAGCGCCACCGCGGCGGCGGTAGCGCCCGCGCCGAACAGGTGGTGACCGCAGGCGTGGCCGCTGGACTTCTCGGGGTGCGGCTCAGGGCGCGGCGCAGCCGTCTGCGAGATACCCGGCAGGGCGTCGAACTCGGCCAGCAGTGCGATCACTGGCTCCCCCGAGCCGTAACTGGCGATGAATGCCGTGGGCAAACCGGCGACACCGCTGTCGATGCGAAAGCCCTCCGCCGCCAGAGTCTGTTGCAGCAGTGCGCTGCTCTCGGTTTCCTGGTAGCCCAACTCGGCCTTGTCCCAGAGCGCCAGCGCCAGGGCCGCGTACTGCTCCTGCTCGCGGTCCAGCCAGGCGAGAAGATCGTCCTCGTCCAGCGCCAGCACCGCGCCGGGAAACAACAGCAGGCCCAGGACCAGTCCTCGCAACATACTTGTCATGAAAAGTATCTCCCGTGTCCAGTTCAAAGCCGCTACCTTACCATCGCGTCCAGGCCAATGCCTGCTATGCTGCGCCGTTTCGGGGAAAGATCAGGACAGCTTCCGTGCCAGACTTGAAACTGTGGGCCGCTGCGCTCAATGGAATGCCCGGCGTCGATGCCAAGAGATGGCAGCAACTGGACCCCGTGGCCCGCTGGTTGCTGGCCTGCCGGGCTTCGGTGCTGTTCATGACCCTGACCGCGGCCATGCTGGGCGGCCTGCTGGCGTGGCGGGACGGGCATTTCAATGCGCTGTTGTGGCTGGCCTGTGCGCTGGGCCTCACCTTTGCCCACGCCAGCAACAACCTGCTGAATGACTTCACCGACTCCCGCCGTGGTATCGACCGCAACAATTACTATCGCAACCAGTATGGTGTCCATGTACTGGAAGACGGCCTCATGAGTGCAAGCCAGTTCTGGCGCTACTTCGCCTTCACCGCCGCGATTGCCCTCGCCCTTGGCCTGTGGCTGGTCAGCGTCCGCAGCGGTCCGACCCTGGGCCTGATGCTGGCGGGCACGTTTTTCGTTCTCTTCTACACCTGGCCGCTCAAGTACATAGGCCTGGGCGAGCCCGCTGTGCTGCTGGTCTGGGGGCCGCTGATGGTGGGCGGCACCTACTTCGTGGTGGCCGGCAGCTGGAGCGGCGCTGTCGCCTGGCTCAGCCTGGTATTCGCGCTGGGGCCAACCACAGTGCTGTTTGGCAAGCACACCGACAAACTGGACGCTGACCGCGAAAAGTCAGTACGTACGCTGCCGGTCATTCTGGGCGAGCGCCGGGCGCGGCAGGCAACCGGCGCGCTCTTGCTCGCCCAGTATGGGCTGACGCTGGTGCTGGTGCTCGCCGGCGCCTTCAGCTGGCCGCTCCTGCTGGTGTTCGCCAGCCTGCCCAGCCTGCACCGCAGCCTCGGGATGTTGCGCAAACCCAAGCCGCAAACGCGCCCGGAAAGCTATCCGGAAAAACTCTGGCCCCTGTGGTTTTCAGCCGCCTGCTTCCGCCACACCCGCCACTTCACGCCGCTGTTCCTGCTCGGGGTCGTACTCGATACCCTGCTGCAATGAAAAAAGGGAGCCACCTTGCCGATGGCTCCCCGAAGAACTCCCGCCAGGGGTAGCGGGAGATCAACACCTACTTGCTGATATCGGCAACCTGGGCGGCATTGACCTGGGACAGGGCATCCGCGAGTGCTGACTCATAGCAAGCCTTGTTGTTGGCGGCCACCCGAACGCTACCGGCGATGCGGTAATCGGTTGAACCGCAGACTTCGCGGGCGGCCTGGCTCAGGCGCCCGTGCAGCGCGTTCTGGCCCTCTACCGACGCAGGATTGATATCAGCGACAGAGACGTGGGCGGTGCGCGCTTCCATGGCATGCGCCTGCACCAGAGTCGCCTCCTGATAACTACCGGCCATGGCGGACACTGCCATGCAGCTGCCCATGCCGAAAACAATGGCCGCGATACGCTTGTTGAATTGGGTTTTCATAGTGTTCTCCTTACCGGATAGTGTGGTTTGTGCGTTGCAGGGACTGACGAACCGGTCGTTAATCGCTGTCCTTGATGCACAGACTAGGAGAGTCGGGAAAGCGCCGAAAGTGGCATTCGGTGACTGGCAGGCAAGCGTCGGTGAACTGCACCAATCCAGCGATGAACGGTTTGCGTAAGAACGACTTGCCCGAACAGAATGATCTCTTTACTTGGCTTTAAGCAGCACTCACAGGATAATGCGGCCCCATGCGCTATCGCGGAACCACCGACTACAACCATCGCCAGCCGCCCCGGGTCGGCGTCCTGGTAACTAATCTGGGCACACCCGATGCGCCGGAGAAGGGAGCCCTGCGGCGCTACCTGCGCGAATTTCTGTCCGACCCGCGGGTGGTGGAGGTGCCGCGCCTGATCTGGTTCATGATCCTGCACGGCATCATTCTCAACGTGCGCCCGGCACGCTCCGCTGCCGCCTATCGCACTGTCTGGACCGAAGACGGCTCGCCCCTGCTGCTGCATACCCGCGCCCAGGCCGAGGCGCTGCAGGCCAGGCTGACAGCCGAGCATGGTGATGCGGTGCTGGTGGAGTACGCCATGCGCTACGGCTCCCATTCCATCCCCGCGCAACTGCAATCGCTACTGGATCGCGGTGTCCAGCGCCTGCTGGTGCTGCCGCTGTATCCACAGTACAGCGGGCCCACCGGCGGCTCCACCTTCGATGCACTGGCGGAGGATTTCCGCCGCCGGCGCTGGCTGCCGGACTTGCGATTCGTAACCCGGTACCACGACCACCCGGCTTACATCGACGCCCTCGCCGCAAGCGTACGCAGCCACTGGCAGCAGCACGGACGTGCCGACCGACTCATGATGTCCTATCACGGCGAGCCACAGCGCTATCTGGAGCAGGGCGATCCCTACCACTGCCAATGCCACAAGACCAGCCGCCTGCTGGCGGAAGCGCTGGGACTCGGCAGCAATGACTACCAGACCTGCTTCCAGTCCCGCTTCGGCCGCGAACCCTGGCTGCAACCCTACACCGACGAAACGCTGCAGGGCCTGCCGGCACAGGGCATCAAATCCGTGCAGGTAATCTGTCCGGGGTTTTCAGCGGACTGCCTGGAGACAATTGAAGAGATCGGGGTGGAAAACCGCGACTACTTCCTGCAGGCCGGTGGCGAGCGCTATGAATACATTCCCTGCCTGAACAGTGAACCGGCCCACATCGAGGCGCTCGCCACCATCATCGACCAGCAGCTCGGCGGCTGGCTGCCGCTGAGCTTTGACAGCGATGCCAGCCAGGCGCGGGCCATTGCCATGGGCGCAAGCCGTTAGCGACGAGACTACAGCCAGCGCCGCACCCGCTGGCAATAAGACGGAAACTCCTCGGGAAACAAGCCCTGCAACAGCGTTTCTTCCGGGCGGATATAGCGCCATTCGATGATGACCATGAACAGCGGCGGAATCAGCAGGGACGTGGTAGCGCCCACTGTCACCGCGACGCCCAGCAGGATGGCTGCCATACCCAGGTACATGGGGTTGCGGGTAAAGCGGTAGACGCCGCCGGTGACCAGTGCCGACACGTTGCGGAAAGGTATCAGGTCGGTACCCGCCCGCTTGAACAGCCCGCCGGCGACTACCAGCAGAGCCAGGCCGACGACCAGGATCACACCGCCCAGCAGCTGGCTCGCCAGGCTGGTGAAGCGCACCCCTGGATAGAACTCATTGAGGGCGAAAATGGCCAGAATACCGAATACCAGCCACATTGGCGGATAGATAACGCGCTTGACCATCAACTCCTCCTGATTGCTCAGCCCCCATGCAAGTGGGCGCCGGACGGCTCAATGCCACCAATGGCATAGGCAAGCATGATACCGGCGAGAAACGCCAGAGTCAGCTTGCCGCGATCGTGACTGTGGAAGTGGACCTCGGGCAACAGGTCGCTGAGAGCGATACAGATGAATGCACCGGCGGAAAAGGCCAGTGCAACCGCCACCGCATGGTGTCGTGCGTCGCCCAGCAGGTCCACGCCAAAGTAAAACAGCAGCGCTCCCAGCGGACACAGCAGGGCGAAGCCGATATTGGCCAGGGCCCGGGAGCGCCTGTTCCAGCCCCCGGCCTCCATGATCGTGGTAATCGACATCGCGTCCAGAGGCTTGTGCAGCAGAATCGCCAGGAAAACGCCCACCCCCAGCAGGCCGGCCATTTGGCCTGGCTCGCCCTGCATGACAGCGCCAAGCGCAACGCCATCAATGAGCGTGTGCAGGCCCAGGCCGAGGGCAAGGCCGACCCAGCTCAGGCGGTGGACGGAGGGCACGGCAGGGGCATGATGGTGATCGCCATGTTCGTGCACAGGGTGGTCGTGCAGGTGATGATCGTGGTGCTTCTCCTCCACCGGACTGAAGTCATGCTGGTGGAAATGGAACATGCGCAGCAGCAGAAGCATCGTGATCAGGCCGATCATCAGCCACCAGGCCGAAATATCCGCGGCCTGCGCCGAGGGCTGCAGGGCAATGCTGTGTGGCAGCAGGTGGTAAAACGCGACCCCCAGCATCAACCCCGAGACAAAGCTCATCACCAGTTGGGTGCGGGTATGGGTCATGTGCACCCAGTTCGGGAGCAATCCCCCCGCCAGTGACAGCAGGGCGATTGCGGCACAGTAGGCGACCAGCAGTAGTTCCGCGCTCATGCTCATGAAGTCAACACAGCACCAGGTTGTCGCGGTGTATCATTTCCTCGTCGCCCTGGTATCCCAGGACCTGCTCAATCGCGGCCGAAGGCTGGCCCATGATGCGCAGGGTTTCGGCAGCACTGTAGTTCGCCAGCCCGCGAGCAACTTCGCGCCCGTCCGGCCCAAGGCAGGACACCATGTCCCCGCGCTGGAAGTTGCCCGAGGCACCGCGCACGCCCACCGGTAACAGGCTGCGGCCCGATTCCCGCAGGACGCGCACTGCGCCCTCGTCCAGTTCCAGGCTGCCAGCGATGCGGACCATCCCCGCCAGCCACTGCTTGCGGGCGTTCTGCGGCTGCTTGCCGGTGCGCAGCCAGGTACCCACAATGACGCCGCTCGCAACCTCGGCCACGACATCGGGATGGCGACCGCTGGCAATCACCGTTTCCGAGCCTGACCTGGCGGCCAGCCTGGCAGCCCGTAGTTTGGTAATCATGCCGCCACGCCCCAGGGCACCGCCCTCACCGGCCATGGCGTCGAGGGCGGTATCGTGGACGTCCCGGGTTTCCACCAGGGCGGCAAAGGGGTTCATGCGCGGATCTTCTTCGTACAGACCCTGTTGGTCAGTGAGGAGCAGCAGGGCATCGGCATCGATCAGGTTGGCGACCAGGGCAGCCAGAGTGTCGTTGTCACCAAAGCGGATTTCGTCGGTTACGACCGTGTCGTTTTCATTCACGATCGGCACCACGCCGAGGCGCAACAGCGTAGTCAGGGTACCGCGCGCGTTGAGGTAGCGGTCGCGGGCAGTGATGTCGTCGTGGCCCAGCAAAATCTGCGCGGAGGCGATATCGTAACCGCGGAAGGCCGTTTCATAGCTCTGGATCAATGCTGACTGACCCACGGCAGCGGCAGCCTGCAGTTCGTGTAATTGCGACGGCCGTCGGGGCCAGCCAAGGCGCACGATGCCCGCGGCGACCGCACCGCTGGACACCAGCACCACCTCCGCGCCGCCGGCCCGGAGGGCGGCAATCTGGGCCACCAGGCTGCCGATCATGGCACTGTCCAGGCCGCGACCATCGTTGGTCAGCAGGGCGCTGCCGACCTTGATCACCCAGCGCCGGGCCATTGCAATTTCTGTGCGGGCACCGCTCTCCATCAGCGAACGTATTCCACTTCCACGTCGTCGTCATCGTCCTCATCGCTGCCGTCGGCAGCGGCCGCGCGCCGGTACTGGGCACGCAATGCCTCTATGCGTTCGCGGGCTTCCTGCTGCATGCGCGCCTGCTGCTCGGCCTCGGCCTCGGCAATCTCCGGATCGGCCTTTTCCCTGGCTTGCTGTTCCTCCAGTGCCACCATCAGGTCCTGACAGAGGCGGGCTGTGCCCTCCCCACTGATGGCGGCCGTCTCGTAAACCGGGCCATTCCAGGCCAGCGTCTGCAGCACGGCATCGCGGCGTGCAGCGAGTTCTCCCTCCGGCACCAGATCTATCTTGTTCAGCACCAGCCAGCGCGGCCGCTCGGCGAGGGTGGGGCTGAAGCGCTGCAGCTCCTGCACAATCGCGACAGCCGCGTCCACCGGCTCGCTGCCGTCTACCGGCGCCATATCCACCAGGTGCAGCAGGATCCGGTTGCGGGTCAGGTGCTTGAGAAAACGGATACCAAGGCCGGCTCCGTCCGAGGCGCCCGCGATCAGGCCGGGAATATCCGCGACCACGAAGCTGCGATGGGAGTCTACCTTGACCACCCCCAGGTTGGGCACCAGGGTGGTGAAGGGATAGTCAGCCACCTTCGGCCGCGCGGCGGACACCGCCCGGATAAACGTGGACTTGCCGGCGTTGGGCAGACCCAGCAGGCCCACATCTGCCAGCACCTTCAACTCCAGTTTCAGCGCGCGCTGCTCGCCCTCGGTGCCGGGACTGGTCTGGCGCGGCGCACGATTGGTGCTGGATTTGAAGCGGGCATTGCCCAGGCCATGCCAGCCGCCCTGGGCCACCACCAGGCGCTGGCCGTGCTCCGCCAGGTCTCCCAGCACCTCGGCGCTGTCCTCGTCAATAATGGTGGTACCGACCGGCACTTTCAGCACCAGGTCCTCACCGCTCTTGCCGGTGCAGTTGCGGCTCCTGCCGGACTCACCGTTTTCCGCCCGGTAGCTGCGTACAAAACGGAAATCCACCATCGTATTGAGGCCTTCGTCCGCCTCCATGATCACGCTGCCGCCGTCGCCGCCATCGCCACCATCGGGGCCGCCACGGGGCACGAATTTCTCCCTGCGGAAGCTGAGGCAGCCATTGCCACCGTTGCCCGCAAACACCTTGATGCTTGCTTCATCTACAAATTTCATGGCCCTGCCACTGCTACCCTGTGGCGGACGCGCCATCGCGTCCGCGGGTTGCCTCTAGTATAAAAAAAAAGCCCCGTCAGTTGACGAGGCTTTTGTATTCGCTCAGCGCAACCGCCCGCTCAGGCGCTCACCACCTGAACGAACTTGCGGTTGTTGGGACCTCTGGTCACAAATTCAACCCGGCCCTCGGCCGTGGCGAACAGGGTGTGGTCCCTGCCACAGCGAACATTGTCGCCGGGGTGGAAACGAGTGCCGCGCTGACGCACGATGATGTTGCCAGCCTTCACTACTTCACCGCCAAAGCGCTTGACGCCAAGGCGTTTGCTTTCGGAATCGCGCCCGTTACGGGTACTGCCGCCTGCTTTCTTGTGTGCCATTGTCGATAGCCTCCGTTACGCCGTGATGCCGGTAATCTTCACTTCGGTAAACCACTGGCGATGGCCAGTTTCCTTCCGATAGTGCTTGCGGCGGTTGAACTTCACAATCTTGACCTTCTTGTGGCGCCCGTGGCTGACCACTTCCGCAGTCACCTTGCCGCCGGCAACCAGCGGCGTGCCAATCTTGACCTGGTCGCCGCCAACCATCAGTACCCGGTCGAATTCAACCGTAGCGCCGGTGGCCGCCTCAATCTTTTCCAGCTTGAGGGTTTCGCCCTCAATAACGCGATGCTGCTTGCCACCGCTTTCGATTACTGCGTACATTGCACTCTCCGTTCAGTTAGCCTGCTCGCGTTCCAGGAAAAACCCTTTAAAATCAAGGGGGCAGAGCCAGGCACTAACAGTGTCTATGAAACCCGGGGGCGCACGCCACGTGCGAGACGACCTCCAGAGGGCGGCGATTCTACTCAAAGCGGCCCTCTTGGGCAAGGTTTATTTCCCCACACCCGGTGGCCGCTTGACACCCCCGACGGTCCACCCTAGCATGCGCGAGCACTTACCAAGCCAGCCTACTATGCAGCATATTCGAGCCAGCGTCGCCGGGGAGTTCGAGCGGGTCAACCGGCTGATCATCGACCAGCTCCAGTCCAACGTCCCCATGGTCGAGAATGTCGGCCACTATATCGTTGACGCGGGAGGCAAACGCCTGCGGCCCCTGCTTGCCCTGCTGACCGGCGCCGCCCTCGGCGCATGCCGGGACGAGCACATCACCTTCGCCGCTGTCATCGAATTCATCCACACCGCAACCCTGCTCCACGACGACGTGGTAGATGTCTCCGAGCTGCGCCGCGGCCGGCCCACGGCCAACGCCACTTTCGGCAATGCGCCCAGCGTTCTGGTCGGCGACTTTCTATATACCCGCGCGTTTCAGTTAATGGTCGGGCTGCAGGACATGAACATCCTGCGGTACATGGCGGACACCACCAACACCATCGCCGAGGGCGAGGTTCTGCAGCTGGCGCGGGCCGGCAATGCCGACACCAGCGAGCAGGACTATCTGGACATCATTACCCGCAAGACGGCGGTGTTGTTTGCCGCCGCCTGCTATGGCGCCGCCGTCCTCAGCGGCGGCGAGCAGGGCCGCCCGGAACAGATGGCCACCTTCGGACTGCATCTCGGCCTCGCCTTCCAGATGGTAGATGACATGCTGGACTATGAAGGCGACGCCGCCACCATGGGCAAGAATGTGGGCGATGACCTGAGCGAAGGCAAACTCACCCTGCCTCTTATTTATGTACTGCGCTGCGGCAACCGGGACGAGCAGGCCCTGGTCCGCCGAGCCATCACCGGCAAGACGGCGGCGGACATCCAGGACATCGTCGCGGCCATCGCGCGCTGCGGAGCGGCGGACTACACCCGGGCGCGAGCCCGCGAGCACCATGACCGCGCCCTCGCGGCACTCGCCGGTCTGCCGCCGGGGCCGGCCGCCGACGCACTGCATGCCCTCACCCGACTCTCGCTCGAACGCGACAGTTAGCCCGCACGCCGAAATTGCAGGCTGCCGCGACGCTGCCTATACTGCACTGCCACTCTGGCGGTGCCCGCGATGACTGACACCTTGCGTCTTTCCGACTTCCCATCCTGGCGTGAACTGCAGGCTCTCGCAGCGCAAATGCAGGGCACCACTATTGCTGCCCTGTTCAACAAGGACTCCCAGCGGGCCACGGAATTCACCGCCAGCGCTGCAGGCCTTACCCTCGACTACT
>NZ_JAVKCQ010000119.1:0-1726 GCF_040222615.1 Haliea sp. | reverse complement strand
TGGTGTTCGGGCGCAACCTGCTGCTGTTGTTTCTCGCCATCGGCGCCGTGGAGTGGCTGACCATGGCGCGCATCATGCGCGGCCAGGTGCAGTCCCTGCGCCAGCAGGAGTTCGTCGAAGCTGCCATCTCCCTGGGCCTGTCGCCGGCCACCATCGTGCGCCGCCACCTGGTGCCCAACGCGCTGGGGCCGATCATTGTCTACACCACCCTGACCATTCCCAGCGTCATGCTGCTGGAGGCCTTCCTCAGCTTTCTCGGCTTGGGCGTGCAGCCGCCGGCGACCTCCTGGGGCCTGCTGATTTCCTACGGGGCGGAGACCATGGAAGAGTACCCCTGGCTGCTGATTTTCCCCGGTGCCGCCCTGACCCTCACCCTGTTTGCCCTCAACTTCCTTGGCGACGGCCTGCGCGATGCGCTGGACGTACGCGGCTCCGGAGACTGACCGGCCATGGCCCTGCTCAGCGTGCGCGACCTGCAAGTCGACTTCACCACCCGCAACGGGCGCGTCACCGCGGTCAACCGGGTCAGCTTTGATGTCGAGTCCGGCAAGATTACCGCGATCATTGGCGAATCCGGTTCCGGCAAGTCCGTGTGCTGCTACAGCCTGCTGGGCCTGCTGCCCACACCGCCGGCCAGCGTGGAAAACGGCACTGCCCACTTCGAGGGGCGGGATCTGCTGGCGATGAGTGAGGCGCAGCTGCGGGAGATCCGCGGCCGCGATATCGCCATGATCTTCCAGGATCCGATGACCAGTCTCAACCCCTACATGACCATCGGCGAGCAGCTCATTGAACCCCTCGTGTATCACCGCAAGGTGAGCAAGGCCGCTGCCCGGGAGCGGGCCCTGGAACTGCTGGCGGAGGTGGGCCTGCGGGATCCCGCGGCCACCATAGACCAGTATCCACACCAGTTTTCCGGCGGCATGCGCCAGCGGGTGATGATCGCGATGGCGCTGATCAACGAGCCCAAACTGCTGATCGCCGATGAACCGACCACGGCCCTGGACGTGACCATCCAGGCGCAGATCCTGGCCCTGGTGGCGGAGCTGCAGCGCAAGCGCAATATCGGCGTGATTTTTATCAGCCACGACCTGTCGGTGGTCGCCGATATCGCCGACGAAATCGTGGTGATGGAGAAGGGGCACCTGGTGGAGCGGGGCGATCGCGCCGCGATCTTCGAGCGGGCACAGCACCCCTATACCCGCAAGCTGCTGGACGCCATACCGGCGGGGAGCAAGGCTTCTTCCAGCGAGGTCCGCGACGACCTGATTACCGTCAACCACCTCTGTACCTGGTTCGGTCAGGGCCGGGGCAGAGACCCGCTGCGCGCCGTGGATGATGTCAGCTTCACCGTCCAGCGCGGCGAAGTGCTGGGCCTGGTGGGCGAGTCCGGCAGCGGCAAGTCCACCATCGGGCGGTCCCTGCTGCGGCTGGTGCCGGTTACCAGCGGCGAGGTGTTGTTCGACGGCACCGATGTGACCGCGCTCGAGGGCGTGGCCCTGAAGCAGATGCGGCGCCGCATGCAGATGATCTTCCAGGATCCCTACGCCTCTCTGAACCCGCGCATGTCGGTCTATGACGCCCTGGCGGAGCCCCTGCTGCTGCACGGTATCGAGAGCCGCAAGACGGTCGAGCAGGGGGTGCTCAGGTTGATGGATGATGTCGGCCTGGCGCGGGCTTTTGTGCGCAAGTACCCGCATGAATTTTCCGGTGGCCAGCGCCAGCG
>NZ_JAVKCQ010000118.1:0-5785 GCF_040222615.1 Haliea sp. | reverse complement strand
CGGCGATATGCCCCGCCTTCACCATGTAGAGCAGGTATTCGCGCAGGAAGTACATGATCGCGCCGGCGATGCCGAAGCCGATGATCCCGCCGTACATGCCGCCGGTGGCGCTGTCACCGGCAATCGAGCCAATGCCGTACCCCGTGCCCGCGCCGACGCCGGTCACCAGCACGTAGCCCAGGGTAATACCGAAGTAGATCAGGAAGCGGAAAACCAGAAACGGTGTGGTCCGCAGCAGCAGGCCGATGATTTCCCCGATATTGAAGTCTTTCATGCCTGTTAACCCCCATAGTTTTATTACTTGTGTCGCGGAGTAGACCCGATGCCTGCGCCGGGCGTCAAGCGGCGTTGGCCACCTGGGCCTGCAGCCGCCGGTGCTCGCGGCGGTGGGCGACAATATCCATACCCAGCTTGACCAGCACCAGGATGGCCAGCGCATACCCTGGCTGTCCCAGTGCGTTTACCGCGAAACCGCCGAACAGCACGGTCAGGTGGAGGACCGCCACCCGGGCATAGGGCGCGGACATAAGCTCGCGGGTGGTGACCTGTTCATACTCGCGCCGACCGATGAAGTTGACGAAGTAGGAAATCCCGTGGCTGGCCAGCAGCGCCAGGAACGAGGCTGCGAACATGCCGGACAGCTCGCCGCCACCGCTGTCCGCGCCGAACAAGGCGCGCAGGAAGATCAGGTGGCCAAAGGCAAACCCGCCGTAGTGGACACAGAAGAACGGGCCCAGGAACAGCACGCTGTAGTCGCCCCGGCGGCGCAGCAGCGTCCAGAAGCGGGCCAGGTTGAACACACCAATGATGATGTTTTCGGACCAGTACAACAGCAGCACTTCGTAAACGGACCAGTTGAAGAACAGCACCCCGCACAGTGGCAGGAGGTTGACGACAACCAGCGCCGGCAGCGCGACGCGGGCGTCCCCGAAACGCTTCACGGCCAGCATATTTCCACCAGCCCCCCGCTCACCCCGAAATGGATCCAGGTTCCCAGCACCGGTTTGCCGGAGGCGCGGGTGACGCCCTCGGCATAGGCCTGGAGCTGGCCGGAATACCCGAGCGCGACTTGCTGCCAGTCACTGCGGGCCCGCGGTGACGCCTTGTGGTCGATAACGACGTAGCCGTCTTCGGTCGCCAGCAACAGGTCGATCCAGCCGTCGACAATCTGGCCGCGGCGGTTGCGGAAGCGGACCGGGTGCTCCGGATACAGGGCGGTGGGGCGGAAGCGCGCGTTGATCGCCGCGAGCAGGCGGTCGCAGCACTGCTCGGCCGCAGCGCAGGGGAGGGTCTCTGTCACTCCGTAGTCTGCGAGGATGCGCGGCGTGTCGGCGTGGCCCAGCAGGCGGCAGGCAATCACCGCGTGCAGGGCGGAACCCAGGGTGGCCGGGTCGAAGTCGCCAGTGATGGCCAGGCGCTCGCCGAGCATCACCACCTCGCCGATCGTGGCCTCCGCCAGCGGCGCAAAGGCGGAGGGGCTCTGGCGCAGGGGCAGCAAGTCCGTCGCCGGTGCCGGGGTGGCGGGCCACTGGGGCTGGTAGGCGGGCGGTGGCGGGAGCCGGTTGTCCGCCGCCAGTAGCTGGCAGCGCGTCGGGATGGTGTTGCCATCGGGCAGTATCAGTTGCTCGCCGGTGGGCAGCATCCAGTCGGCGTTCAGGGTGTCCATCCACGGTCCGCCGATCGTCCTGCCCTCGCGGGTCAGGACCAGGGCATCGCGGGGCCGGGTCAGGCTCACATACAGCAGGCGCCTGGCCTCCTGGATTTCCCGGGCCAGGGCGGCCTGGCCCTCCGGACTGGCGGCGATGGTGTCCAGGGTCTCGATACCGGTGCTGTTGTTGCCGAAGAACGCGGGCCAGTAGCGCAGGCTGCGGTCGGCGAGCGGCGCGTCCAGGCTCACCGCTTGCGGCGAGGGCAGCACTGTCAGGCCCCACAGCCGCGGTTTCAGTTCACTGGCCAGGTCCATGGCGATCACCAGCGGCCACTCCAGGCCCTTGGCGCCGTGGTGGGTGACCAGCTGGATGGCGTCCTCGTCGCCGCCGCTGGCCTGGCTGTCCTCCCCGGCGTCCGCCAGCGCCTGCAGCCACAGTACCAGGCCGGTGGCGGTGGCCGGTTCGCGCTGGGCGCGACACTGTTCCAGATAGTCTTCGGCGTGGCCCAGCAGCGCCGCCAGGTTATTGAGCCGGTGCTGGCTGCGCTGGTGGGTGGGTCCCCAGCGAGAAGCGGTTTGCGCGACCGCCCCTGTATCCAGCGCGAGGCGCAGGGTCTCGACCGGGGTCAGGAAACGCAGCCGCTCACGGGCCGCGGCCAGCGCCGCCAGCGGGCCATCCTCGCGGTTTTCGCGCCAGCGGTGGGGTGCCGCCTCCGGCTCCGCCAGCCAGGCCAGGCGCTCGCCCAGCCACTGCTCGGGATTGTTGCACTCGGTCAGGCTGATGATCTCCGCCGAAGCCAGCGTGTCCGCCGGGTCAATCAGGCGCCGCAGGCAGGCCATGGCCAGGCAGCCCTCGGGCGTCGCCAGCAAGCCGTGGCGCTGGTAGCGGATGGGCAGCCGGGCGCTGGCCAGCGCTGACGCCAGGGCCGCGAGATTACTGTGGGTGCGACAGAGAATGGCGATATCGCGATACTGGATGGCGCGCAGTTGCCTGCTGTCCGGGTCGCAGACCTGGCGCCGGCTGTCCAGCAGTCCCTGTACTCCCGCGGCCAGCGCCGCGGCACGGTCGTCCCTGGTGCGCCCCTCCAGCTGCCAGCACTCCACCGCGGGCTCCGGCGGTGTCTCTTGTGCCGGGCGGGCGGGGCTGAGGGTGACCCGCTCGGCGGGCAGGGTGTCGGCAAAAGCGGGTGCGAACAGGGCGTTGCTGTACGCCACCAGTTCCGGGGTCGAGCGCCAGGACCGGGGCAGCACTTCGGGCAGACAGCCCTGCTCGCTGAGCCGCGCGACCACTGCGTCCATCAAGGCCGGGTCTGCGCCGCGGAAGCCGTAGATGGACTGTTTGATGTCGCCGACCCAGATCACCTCGTCCGCCAGCGCGGACAGCTTCAGGAACAGGGCCAGCTGGATGGGGCTGGTGTCCTGGAATTCGTCCACCAGCAGCAGCTGCAGTTCTTCGCGCAGCACCGCCGCCACTTCCGGGTGGTCCAGGAGCTGGTAGAGCCGCTGCTCCTGGTCGACGAAATCGATCAGCCCCTTGCGGGTTTTCAGCTGCTGGTAGGTGTCCAGGCTGGCGGCCGCGATCTGGAACACCTCGCGGCAGAACTCGGCCAGGTCCGCCTGCAGTTGCGGGTGCTGCTCGAAGCACGCGGCGACCGCGCTTACCGGCTCGGCAATGGCGCGGGATTTCGCCCCGGTCTTGCCCTTGGCCAGGCCGATCCATTCGGGCCAGGTGAGGCTGCGCTTGATCAGCGCCGCCTGGGCCTGTTGCAGACGGGACAGATAATCGGCGGTGGCCCGGGTGCTGTCCAGCCCGGTATCCAGCAGCGACAGCGCGTGATTGACTGCCGCCAGCAACTCGCCGCCCAGGTCGCGCCGGGTGGCCGCGGGGAAGTGGGCGAGGAGGGCGCTGGCGCTGGCGTCGCCGAGGTCGCGGATGTCGCCGGCGGACTGGTTGTTGGCCCGGGCCGCGTCGGCGATCTTCTTCACCTCCTGGCGCCACAGCTGCTGCCGGCTGCGCTGGTCGACGATCTGCAGCCGGTGGCTCAGGGCGTTCATCTTGCGCAGCCGTGGCCGGTCGTCCGCCAGGGCCAGCTCCATGGCCTGGTAGAACAGGACGTTGCCCTGGGCCTCGTCGATCACCTGTTGCTCCGGCGGCATGCCCGCTTCGAAGGCAAACCGCCGCAGCAGTTCGCCGCAAACGCCGTTGACGGTGCCGATGAGGGCCTGCTCCATGCGCATGGCGGTGCTGTGGGCGCCGGTCTCAAGCAGGGCCCGGCGCACCCGCTCCTGCAGCTCGCTGGCGGCGAGACGGGTGAAGGTGGTGGCAATCACGCCGGCCGGCTCCACCCGGCCCTCGGCCAGGCGCTCCCGCAGCTCCGCGGTGAGGCGGAAGGTCTTGCCACTGCCGGCGCCGGCGCTGATAAAGCGGATATTGGCGCTCACGCGTTGTCATCCCAGCCGGTCAGGGCCCGGTAGTCACTGAAAGTATCACTGGTGGCGGGCATGGGTAGCCCGTCCTCGCCGGGACTGGAGTTGGCGTCGGGCTCGGTGCCGGTGACCGTGACCTCGATCAGGCCGCGGTCAAACTGGGCCTTGCGCCAGTGCCAGGTGGCCTCGAACCGGCGCCAGTAGAGTTCCGGCGTCGCATCCTCCGGGGGTGCCAGGATATCGGCGTTGGGGAAGAACGTATGGTTCAGGCTCAGCATATGGGCATCGCTGACGATGAAATAGCTCAGGCAGGGTTTGGCGCGCACACCGGCGGCCCGGCGCAGCTGTGCGTAGACGGCAAGCTGCAGGAAACTGCCATCGAGCAGGGACTGGCGCCGGTACTTGCGCCCGCCCCACTTGATGTCGACCACGGCCTCGCGGCCGTCCGCGGTGAGCGCCAGCAGGTCGATGGACCCGGTCAGCTTGCCGCCGGCGAAGCTACCCTGCAGCAGCTGCTCCGTGTGTACGGCGACTACCCCGGCCTGCTGCAGGTGGTCCACCAGCGCCACCAGGGCTTCCTGCACCACGGTGATGAAACGCTCGCACTCGGCCTGGCGGCCCGCCTCCAGCAGCAGTGCCCCTTCCTGCTCCAGCAGCGGGTAGCAATGCCTGTCCACCCAGCCAAGGATGTTGCCGGCGACAATGTCCTGGATTGCGGGGTGCGCCCGAAAGAACAGTTCCAGTAGCCGGTGGGCGAGGTTGCCTTTCAGGGTCGCGCCATCGCTGACGGAGGCCAGAGCGCCCGGTCGGATGCGGGCGCCGTAGCGCAGCAACCATTCGTGGGGGCTGTGAATCCAGGCGTCCAGGGAGGAGTAGGACTCTGCCTCGCGCGCCGGGATCACCGTGGTCGCGGGCAGTTGCCACCAGCGGGACAGCGGCGGCAGGGCGCGAACGGCAAGCGGGCGGTGGGGAAGCTGCAGCGCGGTTGCGCTGGCGGGGTCCGTGGCGGCGAGCATAGGCAGGTCGTCGCACAGGCTGCGGAGGAGGTCCCACAGGGGGTGCTGCTGCGCGGCATCGCGGTGCAGCACCAGAGTGCATTGCGAGCGCGCGCTGAGCAGGGGCCGCTGCCAGGCCCGGGCCAGCCAGTCCAGTCGGGCCGTATCGTCGTGCAGCATCACGCCGGCGGCTGCCAGGGCCGCCCGCTCCTGACGCGACCAGGGCCAGCGTTGCACCCGGTCCGAGGCCTGGCAGTCCCACCACAGGACCCGGTCAACCGGGGCCGTAAAACTGCCGGCGTGGCTGGCGGCCAGGGCGCAAGGCACCCCGGCTGCGGTCTGGGCGCAGCGATCAGTGACCGCGCTGCCACTGCCGCGAACGTCCTCGATCAGCCGCAGCACATTGTCCCGGGTCAGCCGGTCGCGGCCGTGGGCCGCCAGTCGCTCGATCGCTTTTACCAGCTCCTGGGCCTGGTTGATGGCGGTGTTGTACAGGGTCTGTTGTGCCGGGTCCGTACTGGCTTCGCGCGCCGCCAGCAGCCACTCGGCCACGCGCCGGGCGCGGGTGGCGAGCTCGGTGCCGGGGACTCCCCGGTCCGGGGAGAACCGCTCCGGCTGCAGCCAGAAGTCGATGGCATCGCGGAGGCCGGCTGCGGGGGGCCGGGCGGCCCGGGCCGCGGCCCCCGGCCGCGCCCGGGGCGGGGGGCGCGGGGCC
>NZ_JAVKCQ010000117.1:0-16308 GCF_040222615.1 Haliea sp. | reverse complement strand
GGCCTCATAGGCAATCCTCAGGTTGGATTGGGCCGAGCCGCTGATCTTGGTTTCCTGCAGGTTTTCCCAGCCGCCGCCGCGCTCGCTCTCGTAGGTGAGTTCGAAGTTGCCGGTGATGGCGCCCCCGCTGACCGGGAAGTTGGCGCTCAACACCGCGGCTGCGGACCATTCCGGCGCCCAGAACAGCGGGCTGCCCTCGCAGCCGTCGGCGTCTTCCAGACCGCAGATGCCCTGCAGTTCGGTGGCCTCCGAGTCCAGGTAACCCGCCGCCAGGTAGAGGTCGAAGTTGTCGCTGAGGCGCCCGGTGATTGAACCCTCCACGCCCCAGGCCTCCACCTGCCCGACGTTCTCGACCAGCGAGGCGCCGCCATCGAAGGTGACCACCTGCAGGTCTTCATATTCGTAGAAGAACGCGGTCAGGTCGACGTTGGCGCGCCCATCCATCAGGGTGTCCTTGTAGCCGATCTCCCAGGAGTCCACGGTTTCCGGTTGGAATACATTGGGCAGGAAGCCGTCTTCCTGGCGCAGGTCGATATTGCCGAGGGCCGGCTCACCGTCGGCGTTGCTACCCAGGTTGAAGCTGCCGAAACCACCGGACTTGAAGCCTTCCGTGTAGCCGGCGAAGAACATGCGCTCATCGGTCGGGCGCCATTTGGCCAGCACCCGCATGGTGACATCGTCCCAGGTTTCGCTGTCGCTGATGAACTCGGCGGTGGAGAAGCCATAGGCCCAGTAGGGCCCCAGCTCGCTCTCCGGTGTCGGCACCAGGATGGAGAAATCCTTCTTGTCCTCGGTGTAGCGGACACCCAGCTCGACGTCGAAGCTGTCGGTGAGGAAGTAGTTGGCGTTGACGTAGGTCGCCCAGCCGGAATAGTCACCCTTGATGCGCCCGGTTTCGACCAGGCGGCCATCGGCCGAGGGGGTGAACTCGGAGCCGTAGTAAGCGTACAGGTCTGCACAGCCGGAGAACGACATTCCCGAGTTGTAGTAATAGCCGTAGTACTGGCAAAAGAAATCCTCCCGCCCGGAGAACTTGAAGCGGGTGTCGATCTCTTCATCGTAGTAGGAAACACCGGCATACCAGCTCAGCGGTCCGTCGGTGGCCGAGGTCAGGCGGAATTCCTGCTGGAAGTAATCGCCGGTCTGGTCCTGGCCGTAGTTGTTCAGGTCCAGCGGGGTGCCGTCGTAATCCTCGTTGTAGAAATAATCGTGATCCTTGTAGCCCGTGTTCGAGGTGAGCGTGGCGAAGTCGAGGTCGTAATCCACGTGCAGGCCGAGGGTCAGGATGGTGGCATCGTCGTTGTCGCCGGCGATGCGGTCGGTATCGATATCCTCGTCGCTGCCGCGCAGCTCCACGCCACCCAGCGCCGCATCGAATGCGTCCCAGATATCGCCCCGGTCCACCGCCCGGTACACGGAGCCGGATTGCTCGCGGTCTTCGTATTCCACCAGCGTGCGCACCGAGAGACGGTCGCGCTCGTAGTTGGTGGACCAGCGCAGGGCCCACTTGTCGTGCTCGATCAGGTCCGGAGAGCCCGGGAAAGTGTTGTCGGCGAAGCCGTCCTCAGTGGAGTAGTATCCGGCGAGGCGCGTCGCAAAATGGTCGGAGACCGGCAGGTTGATGGCGCCTTCGAAAGCGCGGCGCCCGCGCTCGGCGACATCGATTTCCGCATAGCCGCTGGGGTCAGAACCGAGTTCCGCGCGCCGTGTGTGAACGCTGAAGGCGCCGCCGATGGAGTTGCGCCCGAAGAGGAAGCCCTGGGGCCCGCGAAGGATCTCCGCCCGGTCAATGTCGTACAGGCTGGTGACTGCCGAACCGTTGCGGCCTTCATACAGATCGTTCTTGAAGAAAGCGGAGGAGGGGTCGCCGCCGACGCCGAAATCCTGGGTGCGCACGCCGCGTACACTGATGGCGTCGATGAAGCTGTCCTGGCTGTTGCCGGTCACGCCGGGGGTATAGGACACCAGATCCTTGATGTCGTCCATGTTGACCTTGTTGACGAAGGTCCCGGACAGCGCGGTGATCGCCAGCGGCACGTCCTGCACCGACTCGCTGCGTTTGGTCGCGGTGACGATGACTTCTTCCAGTGTCTGCGACCAGGCCGGCACGCTGATTGCCGAGGCCAGTACTGCAGCGGTAACGGCCCTGCTTAACGTTCGTTTGCTGCCAGAGAGAGAGCTCTCGGAATGCCGATAGGCGTTGGCTGCTGTCATGGTGACCCCTATATGTCTGGTTGGAACAGGACGATAGACGGCAGCAGTTACTGCTGCCGCGATAAACAGTTCTTGCAGGGCGGTTGCGCTGTCATCGCGCATCGTTTTTGACGATAGCCAATCAGCGGATACGGGGGTATAACCCTATGGGGTAGGACGCCCGCCCCGTCAGCTCGCCGGCAGCATTCCTGCTGCGTCCAGTATCGATCGCATCGGTTGGAGGTGGTCCGCATAGCGCCGCCAGCGATCGATCGAACGTGTGTGAGCGGGTTCCCGCACCTGCACCGCGCTGGCGGTGGTGACCGCCGTGTCCTGCTGGTGGAAGGCCAGGCAGGCATCCTCCCAGGGCAGTTCCAGGTGGTCGATGAGAGCGCGGGCATTGGGTTCGAGGTCGCGGGCGGTATCTTCGTAGACCATGTCAAAAATGCGCCCGGGAAAGCGTTCTCGCCAGAGCGCCATCAGGCGCTGGTAGCGCACATGGTGGCGAGCCATCTCACCCTGCTCGTAGGAGTGCAGGTAGGCGTCGGCGAACAGCTGTTTGAAGCTGGCGAAACAGGCGTCCATCGGGTTGCGCACCAGGTGGACGATTTTCGCATTGGGCAGCGCCGCCAGGATCAGCGGTATCAGCAGATAGTTCTGGGGCAGCTTGTCGACAAAGTGGGGAGTCGTCCCGCGCATGCGGCTGCTGGTCTGCAGGTACAGGTTGCCCACCTGCCGCGGGTCCAGCCCCCGGGCGCTGTGAAACAGCTCGGCCGAAAACCGTCGCGGGTCCTGGTAGTTGGCCAGCCGGCGCAGGGCCAGGCCGAACTGTTGCAGTTCCCCGGCGGAATGCACCCGGGAGTGACTGCTGATGATTCGCTCCACCAGGGTGGTGCCGGTGCGGGGCTGGCCCAGCACGAAGATGGGTGACCGGTCCGGGTTGCCCGCTGTCTGCGCCGCCAGCCAGCCCGGCGTGTACAGCTCCGCCAGCGCGGCGAACATGGCTTCTTCCGCCGCCTCATCGTACTCCACGGTTGCCCGGCGGGCGGCTGCACCGGCACTGAAGGCGGCAAAGGCGGCATCCCACTGCTGCAGATCCTCCTGTTCCTTGCCAATGGCGTAGAGATAGAACGCCCGCGCCCGGGGATTCTCGCGGTGCCGCCCCAGCAGGGCCTGCATCGCCTCGATGTGTTCTTCATCGCGGGCCCTGGTCGAGCTGGCCAGGGCCCAGTGGGCCTGGGGGCTGTCGGGCTGGCGGCGGATGATGTCGCGGAAAATGGTGTCGGCCTTGTCGGTGTCGCCGTGGTAGACAAGGTTGTTGGCGAGATTGAGCATGAACGGCGGATGCCCGGGCTGCAGGGTGTTGGCGTGGGCAAAGAAGGCCTGGGCAGCACCGTGCTCCCCCATGAGCGACAGGGTAGTGGCGATCAAATCCAGCACCACGGGGTCGGCGGGCTTGATCCGGCGGGTCTCCCGCAGCGCCGCGTCCGCCAGGTTCACCTGGCCCTCGCTCATGTACAGGCGCGCGAGCTGGGCCCAGGCCGCGGCGTGGTCCCGATCCAGCTTCACCACTGACTGGTAGGCGTTGAAGGCCGTGCGCCGCTCCTTGGCTTCCAGGGCCACCAGGCCCACCAGGAAGTGGGCGGCGACCAGGTCCGGTTGCCTCTCCAGGGCCTGCTGGCAGCATTGCCCCGCGGTTTCGGTATCGCCCTTGCCCAGGGCATCAAAACCGCGTTGCAGCAGGGCTTGCAGCTGGGCATCCGCCGGCCGCGCCGGTGGCGTACCGCTCAAGGTGCGGCCTGCGGCGGCTGCAGGTAGGCCACCAGGGTGTCGCCGCCAGCGTAATCGCCGGCGCTCATGAGTGAGTCCAGGAACAGATAGAACAGCTCGGCCTGGGAGCCAACCTCCAGCTTGGCGTAGGCGTGCTTGCGGTGCAGCTTCACGGTCTCGACGGAAATCGACAGCTTCTCTGCCAGCGTCTTGGTGCTGTGGCCGTGCAGTACCAGGTTGATCACCTGGGCCTCGCGCTCGGTGAGCAGGCTGCTGCCAAACTGGTTGAGGGCGGTGTTGAGCTGCTCGCGCAGGTTGACGTTGTCCTCCGGCCGGGCCGCCGCCGGGCGCACCTGCCAGTGCTGCTGGCAGAGCACCTCAATCACCGGCCTGACTGTCGCCAGTGCCTTGACCTGTTGCGGGGTGAAGCGGCTGTTGTCCCCGGTGCGGCCCAGGGCGATGTTGATGAACCCGGTGGCGCCGTTGGGCAGCAGATAGCCGCACTCGTCCTGATAGCCACAGTTCCGGTACCAGGCCTTGTAGTACTCGCTGTCACGAAAGCCCCTGGGTGCCAGGTCGCGAAGCCGGAATACGCCGAAGCGCCGGTCCCGGCTGGCGGCCTGGTAATAGGGGTCGAGGACGAAGGCGCCGGCAACAAACACGTCCAGGGTGGAGCGGTCCAGCCCCGCCGGGACTTCAAAATACTCGACCACCGGCAGGTCGGTGTCCGGGTACACCAGCACCGTGGCATCGTCTATGGGCACCAGGCTCTTCAGGGTTGTCACCAGCTGGCTGGCGAAGTCCGTCTGGCCTACCCGGGTGATCAACAGGGCTAGCTGCTCGTTGTAGCTGGACATTGTCGGCATGGGGGTCGGAAAGGAACTCTTGCCCGGGCTGATCGCACATCATAACTGCAAACCGGCCCAATCCAGAAATGCCTGGTTGGCGAGGGAAATGCTGCGCTGCCGGCGCCGGGCCAGGACCAGCCGGATTCGCGGTTTTTCGGCGAAGGGCACGGCGACAATACCGGGCTCCTGCTGCGCCAGCATTGCCAGGCCAATGGTGGTCCCCAGGCCCTGCTTCAGCATACGGATCAGCAGCGGCAGGAAATTGCTCTGCAAGCGCAGGTCGGGGCTTACGCCGTGGGCCGCGCAGAGCTCGTCCAGCCGGTTGCGGATGAAGTAGCCGCTTTCGTAAACCACCATGGGCGATTCGTGAAGTTCCGCGACCGGCAGGGCGCTGCGTCCTGCCCAGGGGTGGTCCTCGGCCACGCACAGCACAATTTCCTCGTCGACCAGGGGGACGGTGATGAAGTCGGCTTCGATATCCGGACTGGAGCCGCTGATGACGCCGAGTTCGATTTCGTCGTCCAGCAACCACTGCCGGATAAGGTCGGTGCCGGCCTGGGTAACATTGGTGCGCAGCTGCGGGTGCAGGACCAGGAATCGGCCCAGCAGGTCCGGCAGGTAATAGGTCGCCAGCATCGACGGGCAGGCGATGGCGAGCTCGCCCAGCAGCAGCCCGCGCAGGGCGCCGCCGGTTGCCCGCAGCCCCGCCACCTGTTCGAGAATCGCGACCGCCTGTTGCAGCAGGGTGCGCCCCTCGGCGGTCAGCGACACCTGGCGCCCGCCCCGATCAAACAGGGTGATGCCCAGCTCCTCTTCCAGTTTGCGCACTGCAATGCTGACCGCGGGCTGGGCCATGTGCAGCTGCTCCGCGGCCCGGCTGAAACTGCCCTGGGTCGCGACCTGGCGGAAGATGTCGAGCTTTCTCAAATCCATGAGTATATATTTAGCATATGCTAACCATAGAAAACATATATTTTATAAATGATATATGACCTGTTAGTTTATCGGCTGCAGACGATTCTGGAGGAAGTACCATGGCACAGGGTAAACAATGGCAACGTCTTGACTGGCAGGACCCCTTCCTGCTCGAACAGCAGCTGACCGACGAACAGCGGATGGTGCGGGACAGCGCCAGGTTCTATGCCCGTGACAAACTGGCTCCCCGGGTGCGGGATGCCTTCCGCGCCGAGGAGACCGACAGCGCGATTTTCCGCGAGATGGGCGAACTGGGCCTGCTCGGCAGCACCATTGACGGCTACGGCTGCCCCGGGGTCGACTACATCAGCTACGGGCTGGTTGCCCGCGAGGTCGAGCGCGTCGATTCCGGCTACCGCTCCATGATGAGCGTGCAGTCCTCTCTGGTCATGTATCCGATCCATGCCTATGGCAGTGAGGAGCAGCGGGAGAAATACCTGCCCCGGCTCGCCACCGGTGAATGGATCGGCTGTTTCGGCCTCACCGAGCCCGACCACGGTTCCGACCCCGGCTCCATGATCACCCGGGCCCGCAGCGTCGACGGCGGTTACCGGCTCAGCGGCGCCAAGATGTGGATTACCAACAGCCCGATCGCCGATGTGTTTGTGGTCTGGGCCAAGACCGACGATGGCAAGATTCGCGGCTTCATCCTGGAGCGCGGCATGGCTGGCCTGAGCGCCCCCAAAATCGAGGGCAAGCTGGCCTTGCGAGCCTCGGTCACGGGGCAGATCGTGATGGAAGACGTGTTTGTCGGCGAAGAACAGCTGCTGCCCAATGTGGAGGGGCTGAAAGGGCCCTTTGGCTGCCTCAACAATGCCCGCTACGGCATTGCCTGGGGTGCCCTGGGCGCCGCCGAGAGCTGCTGGTTTGCGGCCCGCGACTACACCATGGAGCGCACCCAGTTCGGCCGCCCGCTCGCTGCCAACCAGCTGATCCAGCTCAAGCTGGCGGACATGCAGACCGAGATCAGTCTCGCCCTGCAGGGCTGCCATCGAGCGGGCCAGCTCATGGATGCCGGCCAGATCGCGCCGGAGCTGATCTCGCTGATCAAGCGCAATTCCTGCGGCAAATCCCTGCACATCGCCCGCCAGGCCCGCGACATGCTGGGCGGCAACGGCATTTCCGACGAGTACCCGGTGATGCGGCACATGGTCAACCTGGAGGTGGTGAACACCTACGAGGGGACTCACGACGTGCACGCCCTGATCCTCGGCCGCACCCAGACCGACATTCCCGCGTTCTGAGATGGGTGCGCTGTCCCATCTCCGGGTGCTGGATCTGTCGCGGGTGCTGGCCGGCCCCTGGGCCACCCAGATCCTGGCCGATCTCGGCGCCGAGGTGATCAAGGTCGAGCGCCCCGATGGCGGCGACGATACCCGGGCCTGGGGACCGCCGTTCATGGCGGGCGGCGATGGCGAGCCGACGGCGGAGTCGGCGTACTTTCTCTGCACCAATCGCGGCAAACAGTCCCGGTGCGTGGATATCAAGTCCGCCGAGGGCCAGGCCGCCCTGCGCGCCCTCGCCCGCGACTGCGATGTGCTGGTGGAAAACTTCAAGGTCGGCGATGCGGCCCGCTTTGGTCTGGACTACGCCAGCCTCTCGGCATTGAACCCGGGGCTGGTGTACTGCTCCATCACCGGTTTCGGCCAGACCGGCCCCCTGCGTGACAGGCCCGGCTACGACTTCCTGGTGCAGGCCATGGGCGGCCTGATGAGCGTCACCGGCCAGCCCGATGGCAGTCCTGGCGCGGAGCCAATGAAGGTCGGGGTGGCCCTCACGGATATCATGACCGGGCTGTACGCCACAGTGGGCATCCTCGCGGCGCTCACCGAGCGCGACCGCTCCGGGCTGGGCCAGCAGGTGGATCTGGCGCTGCTGGACGTGACCGCGGCAACCCTGGCCAACCAGGCCAGCAATTACCTGGTGGGCGGTATCAACCCCGGGCAACTGGGCAATGCCCACCCCAACATTGTTCCCTACCAGAGCTTTGTCGCCCGCGATGGCCACCTGGTCGTCGCAGTGGGCAACGACGCCCAGTTCCGGCGCTTCGTCGCGGTACTGGGTTGCCCGGAGCTGGCGGACGACTCCCGCTTCCTGAGCAACCGCCTTCGGGTCCAGCACCGGGAGCAGCTGATCCCGCTGCTGCAAGCGCCGATGTTGACGCGGGACAAGGCCGACTGGCTGCAGCGGCTGGCAACGGCGGGTGTGCCGGCGGGGCCTATCAACAGTATCGCCGAGGTGTTCAGCGAGCCCCAGATCCTCGCCCGGGACATGCGCGTGAACGTGCCGCATCCGCTGAATCCCGACCTGGAGCTGGTGGGAAGCCCGATCAAGCTGTCGCGCACCCCGATAGTCTACGACTCGGCGCCGCCCACCCTGGGGCAGCACACGGAGTCGGTGCTGGCGCGACTGGTGCCCGATCGGCAATAATCGGGTTTTATCTGCACGGTGCGCGGAAGATGAAGACTCTCCCCAAGATCCTGCTCGCGGTAGCGGTGGTGGTAGGTGTACCTGTCCTGGTGCTGGTCAAGGGCAAGCAACCGGAGCCGTTCGAGCCCGGCTCGGAAAGCGCCTACCGGCTGCAGATGGGGCAGCTGCCTGTGGCGCAGCTGGAAACGGAGTTCGTCGACCCGTCGCGGCCCACCGCCACCAACGGCGACTACGCCGGTAGCGGGGAGCGGCGCCTGAAAGCCACCGTCTGGTTCCCCGGGGACCGTGAGTTCGCTCCCTATCCGCTGCTTGTCTACAGCCATGGCTTCTCCTCTTCACGGCGGGAAGCGGCTTACCTGAACGAGCACCTTGCCAGCCTCGGCTACGTGGTGGTCGCCGCCGATTACCCGCTGACCAACATGCGTGCACCCGGTGGCCCGCAGGTAAAGGATGTAGTCAACCAGCCCGCCGATGTCAGCTTTCTCATCGACAGCCTGCTGGCGCTGGCGAGCGCCGACGGCAACAGCCTGCAGGGCCAGATTGACCCGGAGCGTATCGGCGCCCTGGGCCTGTCCCTGGGCGGTTTGACCACCACGCTGGCGGCCTTTCACCCCGAGCTGCGCGATCCGCGTATCCAGGCCGCGCTGTCGATCGCGGGGCCCACCTTTGTCTTCACCCCCGCGTTCTACCGCCACCACAGCCTGCCCTTCCTGATGCTGGCGGGTGATATCGATGCCCTGGTGCCCTACGCGGCCAATGCGGCACCGGTGCCGGAACAGGTGCCGGGGGGCGAGCTGGTCACTATCCACAAGGCCTCGCATACGGGCTTTGCCGGTCCTGCAGGAATCATGCGCTGGCTGGACAACCCGGATGTGGTTGGCTGCTGGATTGTCGAGCGCAGTGCCGGGGAGGCTATGGAGGAGCCGTGGTTCGATCTCATCGGGCCTCCCGACATGGGGATAGACTACTCGGCCGAGGCCGATCTCTGCACGCTCGATCCGCTGCCGGAGGCCATGAACACCCTGCGTCAGCAGATGATTACCAGGGTCGTGGTCAGGAGCTTCTTTGAACGTCAATTCTCGCGCTCGGAGTCTTCCCGGGAGGCGGCCGACCGCTACCTGCGCCAGGGACTGGCCACAGAACTTGGTGACGTGATCTACACACCTCCCGCGACCTGAACCATGCTGCTGCGCAGGGACAAGATTGTAGTTGGCCTGCTGGCGTCTGCGCTGTTCGGGGTCCTGCTGCTGTTCAGTATCTTCGGCTGGTATTTGTGGCGCGAATCGGTGGTGGCCGAAGAGGCGCGGCTCGGCGACCTGGCGCAGCGCCTGGGCTTGCAAGCGGAGTCGGCCATCATCGATGCCCGGGACTTGCTGGAGGCGCTCAATGAGTCGCCCTATCCCCGCTGCTCACCGCAACACATTCGCCTGATGCAGGAGGAAACCTTTGCCCGCCCACACATCCGGGCGATCGGCTACTGGCGTGCAGTGGAACGGCTCTGCGGCACCGGGTTTGCCGAGGGCGCAGCCCTGCGCCCGCCCCAGGCAAGCCGGATTTACGACAACGGGCTGATCGCCTGGTGGCCGGGGCCCGATACCACCGTAGGCGGGGTGCCCCTGTTCCTGATGCGCTTTGGCAACCATGACATTGCCATCGACCCGCGCCAGCTGCTGAATGCCGGGCCGCTTAGTGATCAGCGGGTGGGGCTCTGGGTGGAGGGTCTTGCCATGACCCGTATTCCCGCTGAATCCGAGTTGCCGGAGCCCGGCAGCCTGCGGCGGGGGCTGACAGTCGACAGGATCGGGCAGAGGGTCAGCTCCCGCTTCTCCCTGGGCACCATCTTCAGCATCGATATCGTGGCGATGCAGCCTCTCAGTGAGTTCTGGAACCGGTACCTGCCTACGCTGCTGCTGGCCGGCGCCCTGGGGCTGCTGCTGTTGGCGCTGTGGGTATTTGTCGTGCTGAGCTTTTCCCGCCGGCACCTTAGCCTGACCGCAGAGCTGCGCAATGCCATTGAGCGTCGTGAAATCGTGCTCCACTACCAACCCATCGTGGACCTAGCCAATGGCCGCTGCAACGGTGCCGAAGCACTCGCCCGCTGGACACGGGAAAACGGCGACGCGGTGAGTCCGGATGTGTTTGTACCCATGGCCGAGAAGGCGGGCATGATTACCGACCTGACGCTGGCGGTACTGGATCTGGTGTTGCGTGACCTCGGGGCGCTGTTGCAGGCAGACCCGGGCATTGCCATCAATATCAACCTGTCGGCGCAGGACCTGGAGTCGGAGCGGTTGCCGCTGGCGCTGGAGTCTGGCTTGCGCGAGGCGGGACTGCCCGCCAGCGCCATCAAGCTGGAGCTGACCGAGCGGGCGCTGCTCGACAATGAGCTGCCGCGCCGGCGCATCAGTCAGTTGCGGCAGCAGGGCCACGCGGTGGCGATCGACGATTTCGGCACGGGCTACTCGAGCCTGTCGTACCTGGAGTCATTCGAGCTGGATATTCTCAAGATAGACAAGGCTTTCGTGGATACGATTGAAACCCATGCCGTAACCGGCACGGTGATCGGCCATGTGATCGAGATGGCAAAGTCTTTGCAGCTGGACATCGTCGCCGAGGGGATCGAGAGCCAGCACCAGGTAGCATGGCTCGCCCAGCAGGGCGTCCGCTACGGCCAGGGTTATTACTTCAGCCGTCCAATGGCTCCCGGAGATTTCAGTAGCTGGCTCAAGAGCCAGGCCTGAGGCGGAGGAAACACCCTTTGCGGGTGACAGTGCAGGCGCTAGAATGGCGGATTTTCGGCTCTGTAGGCCGAGAAAACAAGCACTTGGAGAGCGAATTGCAGGCCCTATCCAATGAGATCCAGACGCGGCGCCGACTGCCACTCATCGGCGCGATACTGCCCCTGTTGCTGACAGCGTGCAGTGCGATACCTGGTGTCGACAGCCCGGGCCAGCCCGGAAGCCCGCAGCTACCGATTGAACCGCTGGAAGCGCAGGCACCGCCAGGACCGGTATCCGCCGGGCCGGCGCGTGGCGAACTGGCGGTGGGGCCCGCGCTGGCGAAGCTGGCGGCCAATGCCGAGGCGTTGCTGCTGCCGGAACAGACCGGCTATTACATGGACGTTCAGTACGCAACCCTGCGCAAGCGCTTTGTCGATACCGATGTGACCCTGGCTCGGGAGGGCGACCAGTTGCGCCTGGTGCTGCCCGGCAGTGCGACCTTTGACAGCGGTAGCGCCGACGTTACCGAGAGAGCCAGTTTGCTGCTGCGCGACGTGGCGGAGGTCCTTGCCGAGTACGACCGCAGCCTGGTGGTGGTTGAAGGTCACAGTGATTCGGTGGGCGCTGCCAGCTTCAACCAGAGTCTCTCCGAGCAGCGAGCGCTCGCGGTGGCCGCTATGCTGCAAGAGAACGGAGTGGTTGTCGAGCGCCTGGTTGTGGTGGGCTACGGCCCCGACCGGCCGGTAACCGACAATGACACGGAGCGGGGTCGGGCGCAGAACCGCCGGGTGGAGTTGCTGGTGAGGCCGGTTACCGGGCCCTGACGCCGAGCAAGAGCAAGCTAGGGCTTCTTGTCGGCCGTCAGGATCTGCACTGGATGGACGGGGGCCAGTTGCCCCTGGGGATTCAGCTTGCGAACCTCCACCGCCATTGCCGCCAGCGCCGCTTGCCGGTTTTGCGGTGCGGGGTGGGTGCTGAGGAATTCCGGCGGGCTTTTGCCATCCCCGACAGCCCCCATTTTGGCCCACAGGCTCACCGCGGCGTCCGGGTCATAGCCCGCCCGGGTGGCGATCTCCAGTCCCAATTGATCGGCTTCCAGCTCCGCGGTGCGGCT
This sequence comes from Haliea sp., assembly GCF_040222615.1. Taxonomy (GTDB): domain Bacteria; phylum Pseudomonadota; class Gammaproteobacteria; order Pseudomonadales; family Halieaceae; genus Haliea. Next base: position 4,258 of record NZ_JAVKCQ010000117.1, on the reverse strand, counting down.
GTTCGGCAGTTCCAGCGCCAGGGTGGCGGCCATGCCCGCGGCGCTCATGGTCATGTTGGGGTTGTCCGACATGGCCCCCACGGCAACCACGCCGAGGGTAGTGGCCATCGCCCGCGACATACGCTCGGCGGTGTGGTTGGCGAGGGCGTGGGAAATCTCGTGGCCCATGATCTGCGCGAATTCGGCATCGGTGAGCGTGAGCTGCTTGAACAGGCCCGTGTAGACCGCCATGCGGCCTCCGGCCATGCACCAGGCGTTGACCGTCTTGTCATCGTCCACCAGCGCTACGCTCCACTCCCATTTCGCCGACTGTGGATACTCCGCGATAGCGACCGACACCAGGCGCCCGGTGATGGTTGCCACCCGCTGCGCGAGCGCCTTGTCGCTGGACAGCTGGTCCTTGGAGCCGAGGTCGGAGACGGTGCTCAGATAGGCGGCACGGGATTCCACAATGGCGGCTTCCGGCGAAATCAGCATCAGCTGTTTGCGCCCGGTGGGGCTGGTGACGCAGGCGCTGAGCAGGCAGGTGGCTGCCACCAGCAGGATGATTCTTTTCATGGGGAAAACTCTCGCAATTCGAGGTTATTCTAGATCATTGTCGCGAGGGGTTTGACTACTTTCGGGGGCCGCCGTTCCCCCGGAAGCCTCGATGGGGGGCAGATCCCGCTCCGTTGCGCGCTACTGAGCGCATCAATGCGAGACCCGGCCCCCCGGCAGGGGCCTAGAACGGCAGGCCGTCGTCGATGGCGTGGCCCGCTTCCGCGGGTGTCCGCAGCCCCTCGGTGTAGAGCTTGCCGTTGATGTCACCGCGAATTTGCCCGGCGTCCTCCCGCGTGGCAAAGAACTGCGAATACCACTTGCGGCCGGCGCGGAACGGCCCGTCGGTCTTCATCTGCATGATCTTCAGCGCCGGCCGTTTGAATTTCCAGACGTTGAAGTCCGCCGCGAAGGCCTCCAGGGCGTTGGCCTGGAACTGCTTCTGGGCCTCCCGGTCCTCGGCGCTGGCGGGGGAGTTGGCGCCGCGGTAGAGCACCGCGTGCCAGCACTTCACCAGGCCGTCGTCCACCGGGGTGTTGGCGATCAGCTCGAACATCACCGCGTCGCCGAACACCTGCTTGGACAGCAGCACACCCGGGCCGGTGTACCAGGTCGTGGTGTACAGATAGGTGTTGTAGAGCTGCATGGGCCCGCCCTGGCGCTGGATATAGACCTGGTCGCGGAACTCGTTCTCGAAATACTCGCAGGGCGCGCCGTGGGTGGGCCCCAGGTGCCGGCTGTCGGCCATGTTGTCGAGGATTTCCTGGGGGTGGATGGCCAGTTCTCCCAGGTGATCCAGCTCCCACTGCACCCACTGCGGGTCGTTCCACTGCTTGAGGAAGGGGGCGTCGTACTCGGGCGGCAGGCCGTCCGGATCGTACCAGGCCATGACGCAGCCCATGTTGTCCACAACCGGGTAGGAGCGGATGGAGGCCGACTTGGGGCAGGGGCCGTCGCTGTAGGGAATGTCGTCGACGTCGCCGTCGGAGTTGTAGCGCCAGCCGTGGTAGGGGCAGCGAATGGAGTCGCCCTCGATCTGCTCGCCGTTCTTCACGATCATGGCGCTGGTGCTGGCGGTCAGGTGGGTGCCCATGTGGGCGCAGTAGGCGTCCAGCAGGACGGGTTTGCCGCTTTCGCCCCGGTACAGCGCGAGGTCCTGGCCAAAGAACCGCACCGCCATCGGTCCGGCGTCGAGTTCCTTGCTTTCCGCCACAATAAACCAGCCCCGGGGGAAGGTATTGGGGCCCAGATTGTAGTCAGCCGCTGTTGCCATGGTGCCTGTCTCCATCGTACTCAATTGCCCACAGTATAGCGGGCGCAGACGTTGCGGCCATGCCGCGGCAGGGCCGCCGCAGCAGGCAGTGTCGCCTGGCTCAACTATTTGGTGTGCTGGTCTGGTTGATTGTGCTCGCGGTGGAACCTGCGGCCCAGGTAGATCCCCGTTGCCCCCCAGCAGGCGGCGATGCCGGCGCCGATCAGGGCTACTGGCGCCATGCCCAGGCCCAGGCCCTGGGTCAGGGCAGTGAACGCCCAGGCGTTGACCATGTCGCCGCCCCGGTAGACGACGATATCGATCACCGGTTTGGCCTTGTAGCGGGTCTCCTGGTCGACGGCGGTGAACAGCATCTCCCGCCCGGGACGGGTGATGGCAAAGTTGCCGGCACGCCGCGCGATCTGGATTCCCACCACCACCGCCACAACGGGGGCTGCGGCCAGCAACAGCAGCCCGCCGCAGATCACGACGGGGACGCAGGCGAGGGTGAAGGGCAGGCCCAGGTGTTTGGCAATGCGCCCGGTGGCGAAAGCGGCGATCACCACGGTCAGGGTGTTGACGGCCAGGTCCATTGCCGCCCAGATCCGGGTCCGGGTTTCACGGTCATAGGGTTCGAGCAGGTTTTTCAGTTCGAAGTAGATGAACGAGCTCAGGGAGGTGTAGAGCAGGATGAACAGGGCGATGCCCAGCAGGTAGGGGCTGCGCAGGAATTCGGTGAAGCCAGCCAGGGGATTGCCGCCGATGTAGTCGAAATCCCGGGCGCCGGCAGTGAGTTCCGCATTGCCGAGATCCTCCACCTTGAGCCGCTGCAGCCAGTAGACCAGGGGCAGGGTGGCGACCAGGGCCGCGCTGCCGATCAGCAGCAGCGTGTCGGTGCCAGCGCCCGCCGCCAGCAGGGCGGTGAAGGCGGGGCCGACCATGGCGCCGATGCTGGCGCCGGCACCGATGAACCCGAACAGGCGGGTGGCCTGGGGCTTGGCCCAGGTGTCCGCCATAAAGCTCCAGAATACGGAAACATGAAACAGACTGAAAACGCTGATCCAGACGTAGAAGGCCTTGTCCAGCAGGGTGCGCTCGGCCACCGTCTGGATTCCCACGAAAAACAGCACGAAGGTCGCGGCGAAGAAGCCGTACACCGCCGGTACCAGGTGCCGCAGGCGGATCCGGGTCACGGCGTTGCCGTACAGCGACACCGCGACCACGCTGAAGATGAAGGTCAGGGTCCAGAGCACGCTGACCTCGGCATCGCTCCAGTCGCTGGCCATCGCATCCCGCACCGGGCGCAGGATGTAGTAGGCGGCCATCAGTATCAGCACCAGGCTGAACGAGCCCAGCGTCGCGCGCACTTCCCGGGGGTGGATGTCGCAGGCGAAGTCCAGCCCCCGCTGCAGCAGGGAAGGTTTCTGATTGCTCATGTGACCGCCGCTACAGGGCGGTGAAGGCGCGCATCATCTCCGCGCGCTGGCGGCCGTCCGGCAACGGGCCGAAGTTGGCCTGCATATTGTCCTGCATGTGGTGGACCTTGGAGGTCGCGGGGATCACGCTGGTGACTGCCGGATGGCCGAGGATCCACTTCAGGAAGAACTGGCCCCAGCTGCTGCAGCCGAGCTCACCGGCGACGTCGGGCAGCGCCTGGTCGCGGGTCTTGGCAAACAGGGAGCCGCGCTGGTAGGGGCGGTTGATCATGGTGGCGATACCCCGTTCCTGCGCCAGCGGCAGCAGCGCCTGCTCCGCCACACGGTCCTCCAGGTTGTAGCTGAACTGGACAAAGTCCAGCGGTTCCCGGCGCATGATCTCCAGCAATTCCTCGTGGTTGCGGCCGTGCGAGGTAGTGATGCCGATGTAGCGGACCTTGCCTTCCGCTTTCCACTGCTTGAGCGTGGCGAGGTGGGTGCGCCAGTCCTGCAGGTTGTGGATCGCAATCAGGTCGAAGCGTTCCACCGCCATGCGCTGGGCAGAGGTCTGCATCTGGGCGATGCCCTCCTCCCGGCCCGTGGTCCAGACCTTGGTGGCCGCAAATACCGGCGGCCGCGGCGACAGGCTGCGCAGGACATCCCCGACCCGGGATTCCGCTTCGCCGTACATCGGGGAGGAATCTATGACCTGGCCCCCGGCCGCGAAGAAAGCCTGCAACACGGCTCCCAGCTCTGCCAATGCCTCGGGGCTGGCGGCCACGTCGAAGGTCTGGGAGGTGCCCATGCCGATGACCGGCAGCAGTTCGCCGGAGCTCGGGATCGGGCGCGTGTTCACTGCGTCTGTGGTTGCCGCTGCCGCTGCCGGGACCGGGGCGGCAGCGCGGGCAGTGCCGCCACTCAGCAGCGGCAGGGCGGCGGCGAGTTGCAGAATCTGGCGTCTGTTCAGCATAACCTGCTCCGTGGGTCTGTGAGTTCTCCAGTGTTCCAGCAGGGTCCCGGCAGGTCAAGCACGGGGCTGCAGCTCGGCGGGGCC
>NZ_JAVKCQ010000116.1:0-11341 GCF_040222615.1 Haliea sp. | reverse complement strand
CCGTTTCGCGTTTCTACAGCACTTCCTCCGTGTTCTACACTATTGAAGGGCATTGTTGCTTACTGCCTGAACCGGCCCTTTGCTTGCCAAGGAGAATGTCCCCACCATGACCACCAGCCATACCGCATTTGTATTTCCGGGCCAGGGTTCGCAGAAGGTTGGCATGTTGGCCGCCGCCCACGCCGAGTTCCCCGCGGTTCGCGACACCTTTGCCGAGGCGGGAGAGGCCCTGGGCCTCGACCTCTGGGCCCTGGTGCAGGCCGGCCCGCAGGAGGCCCTGAATTTGACCGCGACCACCCAGCCGGTGCTGCTGACGTCGAGCGTCGCCCTGTGGCGCGCCTGGGGAGACGCGGGCGGACCGGCGCCGACTCTGCTGGCAGGGCACAGTCTCGGTGAATTCTCGGCACTGGTCTGCGCGGGATCCCTGGACTTTGCCGATGCCGTGCGCCTGGTGCGTCAGCGCGGTGAGTTCATGCAGTCGGCGGTGCCTGTCGGTGAAGGCGCCATGGCAGCCATCATCGGGCTCGACGACGACAGCATCAATCGCATCTGTGCCGAGATAGCCGCGGAGGGAACAGGGGAAGTGGCCGCAGTGAATTTCAACTCTCCGGGACAGGTGGTTATTGCCGGTCACGCCACCGCCGTTGAGCGGGCGGGCGCAGCCCTCAAGGCCGCCGGAGTCAAGCGGGCCATGCCCCTGCCGGTCAGCGCGCCTTTCCATACGGTTCTTATGCGCCCCGCCGGCGAAAAACTGGCAGCGGCGCTGGCCTCCGTGCCGCTGGCGGCCCCGGCGATTCCAGTCGTGCACAATGTGCATGCGCTGCCTGAAACCAATCCCGAGCGCATCCGCAGCCTGCTGGTGGAGCAGATTTACAGCCCGGTACAGTGGACGCGCTGCGTCCAGTACATGGCCTCCCAGGGAGTGCGCCATGTCGTGGAATGCGGCCCCGGCAAGGTACTCAGCGGCCTCAACAAACGCATAGACGGCGAGCTCTGCAGCTACTCCCTGGAAGAGCCGGCGGGCCTGCGGGACGCTTTGACCGAGCTTGCAGCGGTGTGAATAACATTTTCATGGTACAGGGAGAAATCGTATGAGCAACGACAGCAAGGTAGCCCTGGTAACTGGCGCCAGCCGGGGCATCGGCCGCGCTATCGCCGAGCAGCTGGCGGGGAGCGGCTATACCGTGGTGGGCACTGCTACGACCGAGACAGGTGCTGCGGCCATCAGTGAATATCTCCGGGCAGGCGGCTTTTCCGGCTGCGGCATGACCCTGGATGTTGCCGACCAGCTTGCGGTCGATGATGTGGTGAAAGGGATTACGACGCAGTTCGGCGCGCCGCTGGTGCTGGTCAACAACGCCGGTATCACCCGCGACAACATTCTGATGCGGATGAAGGAAGATGAATGGCAGTCGGTGATCGATACCAATCTGAACGCGCTCTACCGGGTCAGCAAGGCCTGTCTGCGCGGCATGACCAAGGCGCGGTGGGGGCGCATCGTCAATATCACTTCGGTAGTTGGCGCGATGGGCAACGCCGGCCAGAGCAACTACGCAGCCAGCAAGGCCGGCGCGGAAGGTTTTTCCCGCGCCCTGGCACGCGAACTGGGGTCCCGGGCAGTAACCGTGAACTGTGTTGCACCGGGCTTTATTGATACCGATATGACCCGTGCTCTCAGTGAGGACCAGCGCGGTTTGATGCTGGGGCAGATCCCCCTCGGGCGGCTGGGGGAGGCAGAGGAAATCGGCGCGCTGGTTGGCTTTTTGTGCAGCGAAGTGGCAGGCTACATCACCGGCGAAACGATACACATCAACGGCGGCATGAACATGGCCTGAAGTTGCGGGTCGGGGCAAGGTGGCAGGGCTGGCTGTTTCGGCCTAAAAAAAATTTATTACTCGGCGTAAAAACAGAGTAAAATGCCGCCTCGGGCCGGGTGACCAGGTTTCATTCAGAATTAAATTTTCAGGAGTTACCAATACAATGAGCAGCATCGAAGAACGCGTTAAGAAGATTGTCGCAGAACAGCTTGGCGTTAAAGAAGAAGAAGTCCAGACCGAGGCCTCATTCGTTGAAGATCTGGGTGCCGATTCGCTGGATACCGTTGAACTGGTAATGGCTCTTGAAGAAGAGTTCGAAACCGAGATTCCCGACGAAGAAGCCGAGAAGATCACCACTGTGAAACTGGCGATCGACTACATCAAGGAAAACCTCGCCTGATTTAACCCGCACTACACTGGAAAGCCGTTTCTATGCTTTGATAGGACGGCTTTTCTTATTTATGCTTCCAGTTCCTGATTCAACCGGGGAGTGCATGCGGTGATCGGCAGACGCGTTGTAGTCACAGGCCTCGGCATGGTCAGCCCTCTGGGGCTGGGCGTAGCGGAGACCTGGCAAAACATTCTTGCAGGTAAAAGCGGAGTCGCACCGATAGTCGACTTCGATGTGGCCGCCTATACCACTCGCTTCAGTGCCAGCGTCAGGGGCTTCGACACCAGTCCCTATTTCAGCGACAAAGATGCCCGCAAGATGGATATCTTTGTGCAGTTCGGCATGGCCGCCGGTATCCAGGCGATGCTCGATTCAGGCCTGGAAATTACCGAGGCGAACGCGGATCGTGTGGGCTGCGCTATCGGCTCCGGGATCGGCGGCATTGGGCAGATAGAAAAAAACGCGGCGATCGTTGCCACTTCCGGCCCGCGCAAGATCTCCCCGTTCTTTGTCCCCGGGTCCATTATCAACATGATTGCCGGCAATCTGTCGGTACGCTTCAATATGCAGGGTCCGAATCTTGCGGTGGTAACCGCCTGCACCTCCGGCACCCACAATATCGGCCTCGGCGCCCGTTTGATTGCCCTCGGCGATGCAGATGCGATGCTGGTAGGCGGCGCTGAAATGGCGACCACTCCGGTCGGCCTCGGTGGCTTTGCCGCCGCGCGCGCGCTGTCGACCCGCAATGACGATCCCACCGCGGCTTCCCGCCCCTGGGATCGCGATCGCGATGGATTCGTACTCGGCGATGGCGCCGGCGTACTGATGATCGAGGAGTACGAATTCGCCAGGGCTCGCGGTGCGAATATTTACGCCGAAATTACCGGTTTTGGCATGAGTGGCGATGCCTACCACATGACGCTGCCGCCCGAGGACGGCCGCGGCGCCGCCGCGGCAATGCGCAATGCAATTCGGGACGCCGGCGTACCCGCGGACCAGATCGGCTATATCAATGCCCACGGCACGTCCACCAATGCCGGCGACCTGGCGGAGAGTCGCGCCATCGAGTCAGTGCTGGGCGGTGCTGCCCAGCAGGTGGCGGTGAGCTCCACCAAATCCATGATCGGGCACCTGCTGGGTGCTGCCGGTGCGGTCGAGGCCATTTTCACCATCCTGGCACTGCGCGACCAGGTGGCGCCGCCCACCATCAACCTCGATAACCCCGACGAGGGCTGCGTCCTCAACTACGTGCCTCATACTGCTCAGGAACGGCCGATACGGCACGCTCTGTCGAATTCATTCGGCTTCGGCGGCACCAACGGTTCGTTGTTGTTCAGTCAGCCCGGCTGATGCCGAGCGCGTGGTGGGGGAGACCAGTATCTGGATAGACGGCGCTCCCGCCGGCGCCCTTGAGCTGCCCGACCGGGCCTTCGCCTATGGGGACGGCCTGTTCGAGACCCTGCTGCTGCGAGGCTCACGGCCCCTGTTGCTGGAGCTGCATCTGGATAGACTGCGAGTCGGTCTGCAGCGTTTGGGTTTTCCCGATTGCATGGATTCTGTCAGCGAGTACCTCGCCCGGGCCGCGGCCGCCGAGGCGGGCGCTGATCTGTTCCGCGTATTGCGACTCACGGTCAGCCGCGGTGGCGGTCCGCGAGGCTATGCGCCGCCGGCAGATTGCCGCCCGCGGGTGGTCATCAGCGTGTCGTCGCTGAAAGTAGAGCCCGACAGGTTTCCAGCCCCTGCGCGCCTGGGTGAGACTTCAGTGCGCTGGGGGCGCCAGCCCCTGTTGGCGGGACTGAAACACCTCAACCGCCTGGAGCAGGTACTTGCCGCAGCGGATTGTGATCCGCACAACTGCGATGAAGTCCTGATGCTTGATCAGTCGGGCATGCCGTTGTCGGTTTCCGCGGGCAACCTGTTTCTGGTGGCCGGGAAGCGCCTGTTGACGCCCTCTCTGGATGAAGCGGGGATCGCGGGCACCCGACGGCGCCTCATTCTGGAGCGTCTGGCGGCAGTTTGCGGCTTGCAGGCCGCAGAGACCCGCCTGGAGCTTTCCCAACTGCTGGCTGCAAGCGAACTGTTCTACTGCAACAGCGTCATCGGCCTGCGTCCGGTAGGTACGTTTCGCGACCGTCGCTGGCTTGAGCATCCGGTGACCCGGCGCCTGCATGTGGCCTACCTGGAGTGCCTGGGCGAATGAGCCCGAAGGTGCGTGGAAAGGCGGCGCGGGTGCTGCAGTTGCTGGCGTTGCTGTCGGTGGTTGCAATGGCGCTGGTGGCAGGTGTTGTGGAGCAGCGTTGGCGTGCGCCGCTGCTACTGCCTGAGCAGGGCATGGTGCTGCTGGTGCAATCCGGGGATAGCCTGCGCAGCGTCGCCAGTCGCCTGCATGACAAGGGCGTACTGGCGCACCCGGAATTGCTGGTCGCCTGGGCCCGGTTCCACGGTCTGGATGCGCGCATTCGTCGGGGCGAATACCGGCTTGCACCTGGCCTGAATGCCAGGTCGTTGCTGGAGCTCCTGGTCAGTGGCCAGGTTATACAGTACCAGGTGACCCTGCCCGAGGGCATAGCACTGGGGCGCGCGCTGGAGATTCTGCAGGCAGAATCGGCGCTGGAACAGGTCCTCAGCGGTGTGGACGATTCCCGCCTGTTACAACTGGTGGCACCGCGGGAGGCGCCAGAGGGGCTATTCCTGCCGGAGTCCTACCGTTTCGAGCGCGGTGCCAGCGACCTGGATATCCTCGGTCGCGCCCATCAGGCGCTGCTCAACGCGCTGGGCAGTGAGTGGGAGCGGCGCGCACCGGACTTGCCCTACGCCAACCCCTACGAGGCGCTGATCATGGCCTCAATCATTGAGCGCGAGACCGGGGTGCCGGAGGAGCGCGAGGAGATCGCGGGCGTGTTTGTGCGGCGTCTGCGGCTGGGTATGCGGCTGCAGACCGATCCCACCATAATCTATGGCCTGGGTGAAGCATTTGACGGCAATCTGCGGCGGCAGCATTTGCGGGACATCGGCAACCTGTACAATACCTACCGCCACGATGGCTTGCCGCCGACGCCGATTGCCTTGCCGGGCCGGGCGGCGATTCATGCGGCCCTGCAGCCCGCCGCGGGTGATGCACTGTATTTCGTGGCGCGTGGCGATGGCACGCATGAATTCAACGCCACCCTGGAGGGGCACGAACGGGCTGTGCGTAAATATCAACTGAAGCGACGGCAGGACTATCGCTCGACACCGGGGACGCAATAAGGGATGCAGACGGGGCGCGGCTTGTTCATCACCGTGGAAGGCGGCGAGGGTGCCGGTAAATCGACCAATATCGCCGCTATCGCTACTTATCTGGACAACCATGGCGTAGAGCTGGTGGTTACCCGTGAGCCCGGCGGGACCCGCCTGGGAGAAGAGGTCCGCAGTGTCCTGCTGCAGGTGCGCGACGAACCGGTGGCACCGATGGCGGAATTGCTGCTGCTGTTCGCCGCGCGCGCGCAGCATCTCCAGCAGGTGATTCAGCCTGCACTGGCCGCGGGGAAGTGGGTGATCTGTGATCGCTTCACCGATGCCAGCTATGCCTATCAGTGCGGGGGCCGGGGCTTGCCGGCAGCCGCGGTACGGACCCTGGAAACCCTCGTTCAGGGCGAATTGCGGCCCGACTATACCTTGCTGCTGGATGCGCCGGTGGAGACGGGGCTGGAAAGGGTGCGTGGCAGGGGGGAGCTGGATCGTTTCGAGCAGGAACAGTTGGCTTTTTTCCAGCGGGTACGGGAAACCTACCTGCAGTTGGCGCGGGAGAGCAGTGGCCGCTATCACCTGGTCGATGCCAGCCTGCCGCTGCCGGAGGTGCAGCAGCGCCTGGAGGAAATCTGCAGGGAACTCCACGCCTGCTGGGGTCCCCGTCACCCGGGGTGGTCATGAATCTCCTGGAACTGCCAGCGGTCAGCGCGCCGTTGCCGTGGCAAACCGCGGCCTGGAACCAGCTGCAGGGACAGTTGCAGTCGGCCCAGCTGCCCCACGCGCTGCTGTTGGCCGGGCCGGCCGATATCGGCAAGGCGCGCCTGGCACTGGCCCTCGCGCGTCTGCTGCTGTGCCACCAGCCTGAGGCGGGACACAACTGTGGCAACTGCCCGGCGTGCCGTTACAGCCAGTCCGGGAGCCACGGCGATTTTCGCTGGCTGCAGCCGGAGGGGAAGAGCAAGGTTATCAAGATTGAGCAGGTCCGGGAGGCTATTGCGTTCGCTTTTCGCACCGCGGGATTCGGCAGCCGCAAGGTGCTGGTGCTGGCGCCGGCGGAGGCCATGACCACCAACGCCGCCAATGCCCTCCTCAAATGCCTGGAAGAGCCCGCCGCCGGTACTCATATTATCCTCGCCTGCGAGCGTTTGCAGGGTGTGCCCGCCACGGTGCGCTCTCGCTGCCAGCTGCTGAAATTGCCGCTGCCCTCCGCAGGAGAATGCCTGCCCTGGCTAGACCACCTGACCGGCTCCCGGGAGGCCAGCGCTGAATTGCTGGGCCTCGCATCGGGTATGCCGTTGCGGGCAGAGCGCCTGTACCGCGAATCCGGCAGTGACAGCCTGCAGGCGCGGCAGGCGGGCCTGCAGGCCCTGGCTGCCGGCGAGCCCGCGGTAGCCGCGGTTGCCACCTTGTTCGGTCAACTGGACCCGGCCCTGGCGCTGGAGGAGATCACGGTATTCGTGCAGCAATACCTGCGCCGCCAGACAGCGGGCAGCTTGCGGGCCAGTCGTTCCCTGTTTCGCCTGCTGGACCGTTTGCAAACGCTGCGTGGCGCGGTCGCGGCCGGTTCGAACCCGAACCCGCAGCTGGTACTGGAGTCTGTCCTGATCTGCCTGCACGACAGCTTTGGCGAGCGCGACAGCAGTGCTACTATGCCCACCTGAAGCAGGGAGATACGATCATGAATGATACGGCCGCAGGCAGTCGCAACGGCATTCTGTCGCTGACTATCAAGGACAAGGCGGTCCTCTATTCCGCCTATATGCCGTTTCTCAACCATGGCGGCCTGTTCGTGCCGACCAACAAGAGCTACAGCGTTGGCGATGAAGTGTTCATGTTGCTGACCCTGATGGACGAGCCGGAGAAGATCCCCATTTCCGGCAGAGTGGTCTGGGTCACCCCCCGGGGTGCCCAGGGCAACAGGACCGCGGGTATCGGCGTGCAGTTCAGTGAGCAGGATGCTGCCGCCAACAGCAAGATCGAGAACCATCTCGCGGGCTCCCTGAATTCGGACCGCCCGACTCACACTATGTAGCAGCGCAAAAAAAGAGGGTCCCGGAAGGGACCCAATAAGACCATTAGGAGTGAAACACAAAGGAATTGCTTCCTAGCAGAGCAGAAGAGGTGCTCTCACGGCCGCCTAAAAGATTCAGGGGATAAACGACCACGCTTTAAGTATCGCCTATCAGTGGTAATTTTCCACAGTTAAGAGGTCGATTATTAGGCTGATTCGGAATAAATGTCTTGAAAATTATCGCGAAAGGTAATATGCGGCTGCGCAATCATGCCCCCTGAGTTCCTGGCCGGTGTCGTCGAGGGCTTTTATGGCCGCCCCTGGAGCCATCAATTGCGCCTGGAATATGCCGGTATCCTGCGCCAGCTTGGACTCAACAGTTATCTGTACGCGCCGAAAGGTGACCCCTTTCTGCGCAAGCAGTGGCAGCGCGACTGGCCGCCAGGGGAATGGCGGCAATTGCGCGAACTCGCCGCGCATTTTGCCGCCGCCGGAGTGCGCTTCGGAGTGGGCCTGTCGCCGTTTCTGCTCTATGCGGGGTACGGCGCAATGGAGCGGCGCCAGTTGCAGGGCAAGATTGAGCGCCTCAACCAGCTGCAGGCCCCCCTGCTTGCGGTGCTGTTTGACGATATGCCCGGTGCCCAGCCAGATCTCGCCGGCCGCCAGGCGGAAATTGTTGCCGATATCCGCGCCTGGACCGCGGCCTCGAGGGTGCTGGTGTGCCCAACCTACTACTCATTCGATGCGGTTCTGGAGCGCCATTTTGGTCGGCGCCCCAGAACCTACTGGGCTGATCTCGGGCGTCTGTTGCCCGCGGATGTCGATTTATTGTGGACGGGTAACGAGGTCTGTTCGCCGGCGGTTTCGGCGGCCGACCTGGAGCAGGCGCAGGATGCCCTGGGGCGCCCGGTGGTGCTGTGGGACAACTACCCGGTCAATGACGGCGCGGTGCGCAGCCGGCATTTGTATCTGGATCCACTGGCGCAGCGGTCCTGCTCGGGCTCCGCGGCCCTGCGCGGACATTTCTGCAATCCGATGATCCAGGGGCTGTGCTCGCTGCCGGCACTGCTGGGTCTGGCGCAGCTGTACACGGGGGCCGATGGACTGGCTGACCGTGTTCCTGCCAGCGTGCTCGGGGCCGAGACCTGGGGGCAATTGCAGCGGGACTGCGGCCTGTTTCGTGACCTGGGGCTGGACATGTCGGAGCCCCGGCGGCAGGCCCTGGAGATGCTCTACAGCGGGCTCCCGGGAGCCGCGGCCGCGGAGGTGGTGCGCTGGCTGCGCGGCGAGGACGGCTTCGATCCGGCCTGCCTGACAGACTGAGTCTGCCGCGCGTGCACCGGGGTGGTGACGCGGTTGTACAGGGGCTGGCTTTGTGGCAGAATCTGCGCCCTTGTGAGAGCTCCACATTGCGCTCTGATGGGGCATTTACCCCAGAAGAATCAAAAAGTTACGGCATGTTTGCAGGATTTTCTCCAGCGTGCCGGTCAATCGCAATGGTGGTTTCCCGACAAGCGGAAGTGGCGAAATTGGTATACGCGCTGGATTTAGGTTCCAGTGCCGCAAGGCGTGAGAGTTCGAGTCTCTCCTTCCGCACCAACTTACCGTGGCCTTGCCGGTGCAAGGTCACCCCTGATGACTGGGCGCTGAGGCGTCCCCTACCGATTGGATTGTGAGGAATAACCATGCAGGTGTCCATTGAAACGACTTCAGGCCTGGAGCGACGTCTGACCGTAGGCGTTCCCGCTGCGCGCGTCGACGGCGAGGTCGATTCCCGGCTGCAGAAAGCGGCCAAGAACGTGCGCTTGCCCGGCTTCCGCCCCGGCAAGGTGCCGATGAAGGTAATGCGCCAGCGTTTCGGCGCAGGCGTTCGCCAGGAAGTGCTGGGAGAGGTGATGAGCCGTTCCTTCCAGGAGGCAGTGGTGCAGGAGAAGCTGCGCCCCGCAGGTCAGCCCAGCATCGAGCCTCGCCATCTGGAGCCTGGCAGGGATCTGGAGTATGTGGCCACCTTTGAAGTGTTTCCCGAAGTGGAAGTGGTCACAATGTCCGGGTTTGCAGTGAACCGGCCGGTGGCTGAAGTCACCGATGCTGATGTCGACACCATTATTGATGTGTTCCGCAAGCAGCAGGGCAGCTGGGACGATGTGGCGCGGGCGGCGGCCACTGGCGATCGGGTCAATATCGATTATACCGGCACCCGTGACGGCGAGCCCTTCGAGGGCGGCAGTGCCGAAGGCTCAGACCTGGAGCTGGGCTCAGGGCGCATGATTCCCGGATTCGAGGATGGCGTCGCAGGGATGCAGGCAGGGGACGAAAAGACCCTGGAGCTGAGCTTCCCCGAGGACTATCACAATGAAGAGTTGCGCGGTGCGGCCGTACAGTTCGCGGTCAAGGTCAATCGTGTCACGGCCCTGACACCGGCACCACTGGACGAGGACCTGTTCAAGCTCTACGGCGTGGAAGAGGGCGGTGAGGAACAATTCCGCAAGGAAGTGGCGGAAAATATGAGCCGGGAGCTCAAGAATGCCGTAAACAACAAGGTCAAGCAGCAAGTCATGGACGCGGTGGTGGAAGCGCACAAGGCACTGGAAGTCCCCCGGGCCCTGGTGGGCCAGGAAATCGACGCGCTGCGCGGGCAGATGTTCCAGCAGTTCGGGGGTTCTGCTCCCGAAGGGCTTGACCTGAAGTCGATCCTGCCCGATGACATGTTCCGCGAGAATGCCGAGCGCCGGGTCAAGCTCGGCCTGATCCTTTCCGAGATGATCAGCAAAAACGGGCTCAAGGCGGATCCGGCAAAGGTGCGGTCTACCGTCGAGGAGTTGGCGGCGACTTATCAGGACTCGGAAGAGGTCGTCAACTGGTACTATGGCAACCCTGATCAGCTGGCTTCGGTTGAGTCCAAGGTGCTGGAGGACTCGGTGGTGGAAAAACTGCTGGAGGAGGCCGAGATCACGGACGAGCCCTGCACTTACCAGGAAGCGATCGCCCAGGCCCAGCAGAACCAGGGCTGACACAACGCCGGGCGCCACCAGTGGCGGCGCCCTTCGGATTGATAGTTTGAGGAACAGCCAACCATGTCAAACCTGCCAGACGGCCGCAACAGCAATACCATAAACAACCTGGGTTTGATCCCGATGGTTGTGGAGCAGACTGCCCGCGGGGAGCGCTCCTATGACATTTACTCCCGTTTGCTCAAGGAGCGGGTGGTGTTCGTGGTGGGGCCGGTGGAGGACCACATGGCCAACCTGATCGTGGCGCAGCTGCTGTTCCTGGAGTCAGAGAACCCGGACAAGGACATCAACCTCTACATCAATTCGCCGGGGGGCTCGGTTACTGCTGGCCTGTCGATCTACGACACCATGCAGTTCATCAAGCCCGATGTCAGCACCATGTGTATTGGCCAGGCGGCATCCATGGGCGCTTTCCTGCTCGGTGGTGGCGCCAAGGGCAAGCGGTTCATCCTGCCCAACGCCCGCACCATGATTCACCAGCCCAGCGGCGGCGCCCACGGTCAGGCGTCGGACATCGATATCCATGCCCGTGAAATACTGATCATTCGCCGTCGCCTGAATGAACTGATGGCAGAACATACCGGTCAGACTCTTGAAACCATCGAGCGCGATACGGAGCGCGACCGCTTCATGAATGCTGAGCAAAGCAAGGAGTACGGCCTGGTAGACGAGGTCATCGACCGTCGCGCCACGGCGGTTAAGTAGCGCCTGACCTCTCCGCGGCACGGTCCCGCGGGACTTGCAAATGGCGGGAAAAGACTTCATCTTTGAACAAGGTGAGTAAGTAGAGCACATAGACCACAGGGCAAAGCATGAGTAAAGACACCACAAAATCAGGCGACGACGGTGGCAAGCTGCTGTATTGCTCATTTTGCGGCAA